>JANXYF010000101.1 GCA_025350175.1 Nitrosopumilales archaeon
TTATGAGGTCCTTGGAGTTTCAAAGAATTCTCCACCAGATGAGATAAAATTACAATATAGAAAACTTGCTCTCAAATTTCATCCTGATAAAAACAAGTCTCCTGACGCAACAGAACATTTCAAAGAAATCTCAGAAGCATATGCAGTATTATCTGATCAGGAGAAACGTAAACTCTATGATACTTATGGTCATGCAGGCGTAGATGGGAAATATAGTACAGATGATATATTCCAAGGTTCACGAGCAAACTTTGATGACATCTTTGGGGGTACTGGCGGTTTTGACTCTATTTTTGAATCTATTTTTGGTAGAGGTGGCGGATTTAGATTTGGAGGATTTGATTTTGGAGGATCCGGAAGAGCTAGAGGCTCTGATCTTATGTATGAAACAGAATTAACACTAGAAGAAACTCTCAAGGGAAAACATGAAGAAATTGATCTACCCAGATTGATAAATTGTGATACCTGTAACGGTTCAGGCTGTACTCCTGGAACCTCTATGAGAACATGTTCTGTGTGTAATGGCCATGGTCAAACTAGAACATCACGCAGTAGTGGATTTTCTACGTTTGTAACTGTACAACCATGTAATACTTGCAGAGGCCAAGGAAAAATTATAGAAAGACCATGTTCAAAATGTAAGGGAATAGGTAAACAGAAAACAACAAGGAAATTCCCATTTGAAATTCCTCCTGGAGTTGAAGATGGAGAATACAGAATACAAGGTGAGGGAGAATCAATTCTGAATGGTGTGAGTGGTGATCTTATAGTCCGAATAAGGGTAAAACCTCATGACAAATTCAAAAGAGATGGCGCTGATATTTTTTATGATGCACATATCTCCATGATTGATGCGACATTGGGAAAAACCATTATGGCAGAAACACTGGAAGGCGCAGAAAAACTTGATGTGGAATCGGGTAGTCAACCAAATACGATAATTAAACTCAAAGGAAAAGGACTTCCTCATCAAAGTGGAAGAGGCAGAGGTGACGAGTATGTTAGACTTGTTATCGATATCCCAACTAAGATAGACAAACACCAACGCAAGCTGCTAGAAGAACTAGGAGACAGTTTTGACAGGAGTAAATGAGATTGAAAATAGCCCTTGATGTAGATGGAGTTTTGGCAGATGTAATAAAATCATGGTTGTCTTATAATAATAAAATAAGACCGATAATATCTAAATCACAGATATCTGAATGGGATTTTTGGAAAAATCATGATATCAATAAATTTGATTTTTACAATGAACTTTCAATCTGCTGGAAATCATGGGAGAATATTCCTCCTACAGAAAATGATATTGCTTCTGCTACAAAGCAACTATCAAACATTGGTACTGTCGATATAGTTACTGCACGAGACGATTCTACACATGATGATGTAAAAAAGTGGTTGAGACTACATAATATTGATTTCAACAATTATGTCGGTGTGCTAGAAGGGATTGAAAAATCAAAACTAGATTATGATGTATTTATTGATGATTCTCCTCTTAATGCAAAAAGTATACTAGAGCAAGGAAAATCTGTGATACTTTACTCACAACCATGGAATTTGTCCTTTGAGGATAAACGAGCAACAAGAATTCATGAACTGAAAAGTGCTGTATCTATAATTGATAATGTAATTACTGAAAATAAATGATTTTAAAACAAAATTTGTAACTGCAATAAAGACACTTATTGTAGGATTCCAAATCTGACGTTGTTGCGGGGGTCGCCTAGCCTGGTCAACGGCGTAAGGCTCAGAACCTTATCTTTTAGGAGTTCGTGGGTTCAAATCCCACCTCCCGCACCTTATTTTTTATTTATTTCGGCCTTTATTTTATCTTCTAAAAGTTGATTTAATTTCTGACCATCCACTTTACCACGTAATGTTTTCATTGCTAAACCCATCAGAGGACCCATTGATCTTAATCCTTGTTCTTCAATAATCTTAAGATTGGATTTTACCAATTCATCTAGTATCTGATGCAGTTTAGTATCTTCCATTGTATCCAACGCATTGGCCTTGATTGCATCTGAAATTGTTTTCGAGTTTCCACTCATGACACTTTCAAATATCATCTCAAGAGATTCTTTTGCTATCTTTCCATCTGTTACTAGACTAAAGGCTTGTAAAATATCTAAAGTCTTTAGTAATCCTGAATCCATTCCACGTCGTTCAAGATTTGTTATAGTACCGCAAAGGGTAGAGGCGACAAAATTTGGAGAGACTCGCTTGTCTTTACATATTGTTTCAAAGAGATCTAGATATTCTGAATCAAATACTTGAGCTGAAAGTTGTTGATTCAATTCATATTGTTTTTGTAATGCTAAAAGGTTCTCCTCCCATGATTTTGGAATCTTACTTTTTGTTTCTTCTATTTCGATATTATTTACAATAATTGGAGGTATGTCAGTCTCTGGATACATTCTAGAAGAACCTGGTCTTGGTCGCAAAAATACTGTCTCACCTGTAATTGTAGCAGCTCTTGTTTCAGCAGGTATTCCATTTTTTGCTTCCTCGATTCTTTTTATGAGAGATTCTATCACTGTATCCAGTTTTCTTTCATTTCCAGCTAATATGATAAAAGCATCATTGGAACCTACTCCCAGTATCTTTCTTACCTCTTTGATTTCTGATTCTTTGATACCATAGTTTGGAAGTTCATCCGAATGA
>JANXYF010000144.1 GCA_025350175.1 Nitrosopumilales archaeon
AGGACACTTTCCTATGGCAACAAAAGAAGATACTCTACATGCAATTGAATCAGCCAAGGACTCGTTTAACAAATGGTCTCTTACTCCATATCAAAAAAGAGTCCAGATATTCCGAGAGGTTGCAGATATGTTTTCTGCAAATAAATTCAGTCTTGCTGCAATTCTTTGTTTTGAGAATGGAAAGAATAGACTAGAATCAATGGGTGACTTGGACGAGTCAATTGACTTTATGAGATTTTATGCAGACCAACTTGAGATAAATACTGGATTTTCAAAGGAGACAAAAAATGCAACTGCCGGTGAGAAGACAAATAGCGTTCTAAAACCATATGGGGTTTGGGGAATCATATCTCCATTTAATTTTCCATCTGCAATTGCAATTGGAATGACATCTGGTGCTCTAATTACTGGAAATACAACTGTTCTAAAACCATCAAGTGATGCACCGATATCTGCATTCAAGTTTGTTGAATCGATATATCACAAGCTTCCACCATCCACAATTAACTTTGTAACAGGGTCTGGAGGTATAGTTGGAAAAACAATACTTGAGAGTCCTCTAGTTGACGGTATTGCCTTTACTGGTTCAAAAGATGTAGGCATGAGAGGATACTCTGCATTTGCCATGACCAAACCTCGTCCATTCATCTCTGAGATGGGAGGCAAAAATCCTGCAATCATATCTGCAACTGCTGATATTGAAAAAGCATCAGAAGGTGTACTGAGAGCGGCATTTGGGTATGGTGGACAAAAATGTAGTGCATGTTCCCGTGTATATGTTCAAAAATCAATTGCAGGAAAATTCTTGGAAAGACTTGTTGCAAAGACCAGTGTACTAAAAATTGGAAAACCTTGGGAAAAAGATGTCTACATGGGGCCAATCATAAATGATGATGCTGTGGGTAAATTCAAAAAAGCGTCAGAGATTGCAAAAAAAGATGGTAAAGTTCTTTGTGGTGGCTCGCTAGTTTCGGATGAATCTCATAAAGATGGTAATTTTGTTACTCCTACAATTGTAGCAAATCTTCCAAAGGATCATGAATTGATACGTGAAGAATTATTCTTGCCGTTTCTCTGCGTTGAAGAGTTTGATACATTTGATGAAGCACTTGCACTTGCAAACAAAAGTAACTATGGGCTAACTGCTGGAGTTTTCAGTCAAGATAAAAATGAGATTGAAAAGTTCTTTGAAAAAATTGAGGCGGGAGTTACATATGCAAATAGGGCGGCTAGTGCGACAACTGGTGCAATGGTTGGGGCACAGCCGTTTGTAGGATGGAAGGACTCTGGAATATCTGGAAAAGGTGCGGGTGGTGCATACTACCTCTTACAGTTTCTAAGAGAACAGACTCAGACTCGATGTGAGTGAAGAAACGAACTTCCAAGTAACAATATGTTGCGCTTTCTTTCTCGTAGTCTTCTGATTGAATAAGGTAACCAGTTTGTTCCATATGGGATATATTCAGAGACTGAAAAACCGCTTTTTATCAAAATAGGTTTTAACTCATCACGTATTCCTTTTAGCATTTGAAACTCAAACTTTCTCTCATACCTTTTTGACAAATCAATTGCCCTATCGATTAATTTGGAATCATGTGTTGCTATTGCAAATTCATTTCCTTGTTCAAATAATATGTTCATTAATTTGTCATAGTTTTTGTCAACCTCATGTCTTGTCTTGTATGCGTTCTTTGCACTCTCTCGATATGCCCCTTTGACTAGGCGAATCTTGGAACCTTTCTTTAGGAGCATTTCAAGATCATTTTGAGTGCGCTTAAGGTTGGCCTGGATTGCAACTCCCAGTCGCTCATATTTCTCAAAGAGATTTTGATATATCTTCAAAGTATTGTCAGTGTACTCTGATGACTCCATGTCTATCCAGACAAAAGACTGGGATTGCAAAGCTATCTCTATTATTGTATCGAGGTTCTCAAGACACTCTTTTACACTAACGAGTAGTCCCACCTGTGTAGGCTTGATTGACAGTCCTCCGGAAATCTTTGATCTTCTCAAGTTTGAGATTAGAGTAAAATAATCTGAAACTGTATGGCTGACTTGAACATTTGATGTAAAATGTTCCCCTAACTGGTTCAAAATTGCATTCATTCCATGTGTATTTGCCTCACGTGCAGACTTTAGGGCATCATCCATTGTATCTCCTGCAATCCACTGTTTTGCTACCTTGAATAGGATTTTTTCAATTAGCGTAGACTGGTTTTTTTCCAAATTTCTTAACCTATAGTTCTATTTGCATTTCAAGATAATTCAATATTCTGTTAGATAGTGCCAAATCTGATAACAGATTTAACAAGGACAAGTACTTGAGAAATTTGGATTGAAAAGAGTAGGACTGCTTGGGTGCGGGGCAATTGGAACAGAGATTGCACTTGCAATAGACTCTGGAAAAATTTCTGCAAAACTTACTCATATCTATGATTTCTCAAAAGAGAATTCTAAAAAGCTAGTCGATAAATTAGAAAACAAGCCTGTTATAACAGAAAATGTCGGACTGCTTGCAGCTTCTCCTATTGATCTAATAATTGAGGCGGCGTCACAAGACGCAGTTAGGGATAACGTGCTGAGCATACTTCAGAATAGAAAAGACATGATGATAATGAGTGGGGGTGCTCTTTTGGATGAAACTATATTTGATATTGTAATGGATGGTTGTAAGGATTTCAACAAGCGAGTCTATCTTCCATCTGGTGCAATAATTGGACTAGATGGAATTCGCGCAGTACAAGACGAATTGGAATCAGTGGTTCTTGTAACGACAAAAAATCCAAAAGCATTGAAGGGTG
>JANXYF010000149.1 GCA_025350175.1 Nitrosopumilales archaeon
AAACTGTTGGATGATATCTATTTTTCGGATCACCAAAGAAAAAATCTAAAACAAGAGCAAGTATGACTGCAAAGATAGGTATCAAAATCAATTTAACATCTTTCCTATTTTTTTCATATCTAGATTTTTTTTCACAACATGTGCAAGATGATCTATTTCTTTGTCCAAAGTTATAAGATAATTTTTTGTCCATGAAACTTGTTTTGGATTTGCATGTAGAGAGTCCTCATCAGGTATATCAAATTCAATTAAAGGAATTGTACCAATTACTGGTCTCAAAGTTTTCTTTTTTAATACGGAATAACTTGGACGTAGTATTGATACATCTCCCCTGAATTTGTTTATGACAAACCCTTTGATGAATTTTTGGTACTTTTTATCAATAAGAGATAATGTTCCAATTATACTAGCAAAACTTCCTCCCTTATCGATATCAGTTACCAGAATTACTGGGGATTTACAATATTCTGCCATCCTCATGTTAGCAATGTCATATTTTTCCAAGTTTATCTCAGCTGGAGATCCTGCCCCTTCTAGTATTACAATATCATTTGTTTTTAACAATTGATCGAGTGCATTTTTTGATTCTTTAAGACCTGTTGAGAGTGCAAATTTTTCATAATAATTTTTGGCATGCATTTTTCGATAGAATATACCATTAACAAAAACTTGACTTGTGTAATTTCCAAGGGGTTTTAGTAAAATTGGGTTCATGATAGGAATTATTTTAGTTCTTGCTGCAATTGCTTGAATAGCTTGGGCCCTTGAGATTTCAAACTCTTTTTCAATGTAAGAATATGACGACATGTTTTGGGACTTGAATGGGGCTACCTTGTATCCCTTATCAGAGAGAATTCTACAAAGGGCTGTTACTAGAGTTGTTTTTCCTGCTCCAGAGGATGTACCCTGTATCATCAAAGTTTTTGCAGTCATAATTCTCTTAGTGCCTCAATTAGTTTGAGATTTTCTTTATGAGTTAGAACTGCAATTCGTATAAAGTTGTAATCTAGTCCACGAAATGTGTTACAATCTCTTATGAGAATATTTTTCTTTAATAATTTATCGTGAACCTGATTTGATTTTATCTTTGATTTTATTAGAATAAAGTTTGTATCGGAATTATAGCATGTAAAACCCTTTATCAGTGATATAGAATCTGTGAGAAATTTTGATTCATTTCTTATGAGATTCAGTGTTTTTGGTAGATGTAATTTATCAGATAATGCTTTGATTGATGACTTTTGTGCAATTCCACTAACATTCCATGGTATCTTAATTTTTTGTAGGATTTCAATTATTTTTTTGTTGCCAAGTCCATATCCAATTCGTAGTCCTGCTAATCCAAATGATTTTGTCAAAGATCTAAGAATAAAGAGATTATCAAATTCTTTTAAATATGAAATGACACTCTCATTTCCAGCAGGAACTAATTCAATAAAACATTCATCTAGAAAAACCATTGTAGATTTATCATGTGCAGATTCTATGATCTTTAACATATTTTTTCGTGGAATGAGAACTCCTGTCGGATTATTCGGATTACATAAGAATATACAATTTTTCTTTGAAATCATGTCTTTAAATTCTGACAAGTTTTTGTTCAGATTCATTGTTTTAAAGAAGTATAGTATTGCACCATTTAATTTTGCAGCAGATTCATATTCACCAAATGTAGGAATTGGAATTAACACTTTTTGTCTTCTTAAAAATGCATTACAATAATTATAGATTATCTCTGTTGCCCCATTTCCAACTACAATTTGATTTTTTGTAATTCCAGTATATTTTTGAAGATGAGTTCTTAACTCATTTGAATTAGGATCTGGATAAACAGAGACTTGTGAGAGATTTTTGAAAACATCTCTTACTTTAGATGGAAAACCCATAGGATTAACATTTGAACTAAAATCAAGTAAACTAGAATCATTTTCAATACCACTTGAAAATATTCCTCCATGAGCAACTACTTTGTGATTTGCTATGGTCTTTTCTACTTTAATCTGCACATTTTCCAAATATCGATAACGGTATTTAGTTGTGTTTTGTTCCTACTTCTAAAAGAATATTAATTGTATAAGGACTATTTTCATCATGAAACGCGTAGCCATCATAGGAGTTACTGGAGCAGTGGGACAGGAATTTGTTCTTGCTTTGGATAAACATCCATGGTTTGAGGTAAAACAGATAGCCGCATCAGAACGATCTGCCAAGAAAAAGTTTGTAGATGCAATCAGAGACCAAGACAGTGGCATCTTAAAGTGGCACTTGAGAGAACCCGTCCCAGAGTATGTAAAAAACATGATAGTAGATTCAGTAGATGATATTAATCCTGATAATCTTGATTTAATTTTTAGTTCAGTAGAAAGTGAGGCTGCAAGAGATATAGAAACAAAATTTGCAAAAACCACTCCTGTAATCAGCACATCTTCAGCGTATAGATATGAAGCAGATGTACCTATTTTAATTCCTGGAATAAATGATGATCATATTGCATTACTAGACGTTCAAAGAAAGAATCGTGGTTGGAAAGGATTCGTTGCACCATTACCAAATTGTACTACAACAGGACTTGCAATTACAATGAGGCCACTTTTAGACAAGTTTGGTGCTCAAAAAATAATCATGACTTCGATGCAGGCAATGTCAGGAGCCGGTAGATCGCCTGGTGTTTCTGCACTAGATATTACTGATAACATAATCCCATACATACCAAAAGAAGAAGATAAAGTAAGATTAGAAACAGGAAAGATACTTGGAAAATTAGTAGATGGAAAGATTGATCCAGCAAAAATGAAAGTTAGTTGTACTTGTACCAGAGTTCCAGTATTAGATGGACATACTGAAACCGTTTTTGTAGAGACTGCAACACATGTTGATCCAGAAAATGTTAGAAAAGCCATGCAGGACTTTTCCAACAGTGTAAGTGTTACAGGCCTACCCTCCGCCCCAAAAGAATATCTCATGGTTAACGAGGATCCTACAAGACCGCAGCCAAGATTAGATAGAGAGATCAATCAGGGAATGACTACAGTAGTTGGAAGATTAAGAGAAGACACAGTGTTTGATAACGGTATAAAGTATGTACTTTTTTCACATAATGAAAAGATGGGCTCTGCAAAGGGCGCTGTATTATTAGCAGAAATGTTATACAAAAAAGGTTATATCTAGTAAATTATAGAATTATAGAAATTTTATACTAACAACTTTAATAAGATCTAATTATTCACAATAATTGGGGTTTTGAATGGCAAAAGTTGATGATTTAGACATGACAATCTTATCGGAATTATCACAAGATGCAAACATATCAGTTCCACGAATTTCAAAGAAGATTAA
>JANXYF010000169.1 GCA_025350175.1 Nitrosopumilales archaeon
TTATGAAATTATAAAAAGATAAAAGATTTTTGGTTAATTTACTTGTGTTTTCTTGCGGTAATTACACAAAAGTAAATGAATCCAGGTATCAATCCTACCATCAATGGTATGTATACGCCGGCTTGACTCCAATCTTGCATATCTAAATTACCTAATCAACAAAAAACCTGAATAGTATTTAAATCCATCCTTCAGACGCCTAATTTTTGCCAGATCGGGATATGTCCAAGAATAGTTCTTTAAATAAAACTTGAGCCTGATTTTGTATTACATTTGGAAATTACAATTGAGCCCTGGAAGCAACTAGTCATTCATGAAGTATTGGAACAAAAGTTTGAAGATTGGTTAACGCATATCATAGCAGGTGCAAGGTCAGCAGGAGGCGGAATACCTACAATATTTTGGGCAGGAGGAATAGCATTTCATTTTGCAACATTTCCAGATACTGAAGCTATTGTTCAAGAGAAACTCAAAGGACGAATTCATTATTCGTCCGTTACATTTGCAATAAAAGAAAAGTTTGAAAAGCAAATTACCCGTGAAGGTGGAACTGTAAATTTTACAGATGTCTCCCACAATGAAATCTTTAGCAGTTTGACAGAGAAATTAAAAACACAGTCAAAGTTTCGTTCCTAGTTCCTTTGTTCGCGACTTGCGAAAAACCAACAATCCACCCGCTGCGACTAGTCCAAAACCTATTACAAGATAATAGACAGGTGTGAACTGTTCGATAAAAAAGATACCAGCTGTAATCATACCAAGATAGGCAACTGTTTTCATATCTAGATCAAATGGCATAAAGAAGACCTCTTTTTTCCGTGCTATAAAGAATGCTATATTTTGTACAATTTACTTGGTTCTTATCTCAACTTCACTTCCTTCATAATTTGCAACCATACTTGTAAATGGATACTGCCCCAAGTTGGCATCTAAAACTCCACCCCGGAATTTTTTCATCAATGTTGTATTATAGTACAAATCTGAAAGTTGTTTTCCAGAATTCATATTGGATTTAAAATGAAGATCTGAAATTAAAATAACGTGTCTCGTAGGAGTTGGAATATACAATAAGGCTCGATAATCTGGTAGAACATCACTGATGTGGTAAACATAGTGAAATATCCACGAGTAAACCGGACTAGATACAATTGTTGTATCGTTCTGATTTGGGATATTGCTATTGTGAACATTTTCAAGCACATATGATACCGCATCGTACTGGCCTGAAACATTAGAGTTAATCAACAAAAATGACATGGTTAATCCAAATATTCCAATGCATGATACCACAATAAAAGGGGCAATATGCCGAAAATTTTCTTTTGCCCTTGTACAAAGTTCCATGATGAGTATAGCTGCAGCAATGCAAAGAATTGGCAAGAGTGGAATCCAGTAAAAATATTGACTATACCCAACAGATACAAGAAATACTAGAAACGGAATAAACCACAATAAAATGACTGAGTCTTTTTTTAGTATGGCATAAAGAATTCCTGCCAGTCCTAAAATTAACAATACAGGATCAAAGAAAAAGAAATTCTCTACAGTGTTTATGAAATTATTATTTTGTCTGTGAGCCTGGTAAAGAATATCAGTAATCCACAAGTGAAATTGATTGTCTTGTATGCTTTGCAGCGGCCAAATCATTGGAATCAAAATTACTGGAATCAACCATAGCCCCAACATTTTGCGATTTCTTGTACCATGATATACCAACACTGCAATTAATGGAATCATGACAACCATGGTCTCTTTTGTAAACAATGTAATTCCAAGAAATATTCCAGAAAGAACAACTAGCAAATTTTTATTTTTAGAGTCTTTTGCATATATTGCAAATAAAATAGATGTTAGTAAGAATGGCAGCAATATTGAATCTAGTAAAATTCTGCGTGTAAGCCAAGTAATTGGCATTACTGCAAACATGACAGATGCCAACAAGGCAACATTTTTGGAATATCGCCTCTCTGATATTTTGTAGATCAAAAAGGTATCAAAGATTGCAAGTATTCCCATCAATACACGCGGAACAAGGTAGAGCATCTGGACAGAATTTGTATCAGTTGTAGGATGAAGAGAATCAGGATATCCCGTTAAAGATAATGCTCCTGCCAAGAACAGCTGCCCAAAGAATGGATGATCATGAAAATAATCAATCTGCGGTCCCCCTCCAGCCATCAAGTGCATTGCCCTGTACATGTAAATTCCCTCATCGTAAAAGACATCTGGAAATCCCACTGGATTCCAAAGATGTGTAAATGCTGCTAGGACCAAAGGGATTGCAATAAAGAGAATTGTGGTATATTTGATATTCATAAAAAAAATGTCTTGTACTTTTTCAGGCCATACTATACTTTAGTATATTGATGCTTACAGGTTACGATTTGAAGAATCTTTAACATTAATGCACATGTTATAGTTGTGTGGAAAACTCACGTACCACAATACTGATAATTTCAATCATAGTTAGCATAGTGATTTTAATGGTTGTTGTGCGTATGATAATAATTTCACACTTTCCACAGGAGCATCTTCAATTACATTGTATTCAGCATGTAATGGAATCAGTTCCACATATGAAATGGAACTGTTATTACTTTGCCCGTTAAAATCTCAGTTCAAGTCCTGTAAGACCCGAACTCTAAATCTGAATAATAAGCTCGTGTGGTGTTTGACTGTACCGGATAAACAGACACATATTCAGATCTTTTGATGCTTAATAATTTGAAAGAAGTTGGCACAACCAATTGTGGATGAATCACTAATTACAATGAAAATGAGTATGGACCAAAAACGTACTCTAGATGACAAATTAGGTCATCATAATGAAAATTTACTTAAAGACAGATATGAACAAATTGAAAAAAAATATCATGATTTGTATGAAAAAATACCATGTTTATTGCGCTCTGTAACATTGAATGGAATTATTTTTGCCTGTAACGAATTATATGCAAATAAACTTGGATACACAAAAAATGAGGTGATAGGAAAATCTGTCTATGAACATACTGCAG
>JANXYF010000176.1 GCA_025350175.1 Nitrosopumilales archaeon
GGTTACATTTCTACATATATTAAACGAGAACTTGAGGCAAAACAAGAAAAAGAATCTGAAACAGTTGCTCACAACGAACCTGTTGATGAGACTGAAGAGATTGAAGAGCAAATACTCAACTAGGTTTTTTACAAAAATCCAATATACACCAGTACTTCTTTTGATAATATGATAACTGTCAAGTTACTGGGAGGTGCCAAAAAGTCATTCTCATCTGATAAACTTGAGATTGAAAGTGACTCTATGACAATATCTGATCTATTAGACCATCTTGAAAAATCTACTCCAAAAAATCTACCACATCTTGATCCTGACAATATCTTAGTTGCAGTAAATGGCATAGATTCTTCTGCATTGCAAGGAAAAGAGACTTTACTGAAGGGTGGAGATGTCATTAGTATAATTCCACTAGTTCATGGCGGAAGATCAAAGAGGATACAATTTGGTATGATAAAAAATATTGTAGAGTTGGTCCGACTAAAAAAAACTACAGAAGATCCAATTAGATTTATCGAGTCACTCCGAGAGAAATATCCAAATCTTGTCATCCAAGGAATTGTAGCATCACATGTCTTGAATGTAGAACATGTACAAAAGACAGTTGCCATTTCGTTGGCTGCTCAAAAAGCAGGCACCTTACTTTCTAATAAAATTGAGACTGATGTACTAATGAGATTTGCGTGTACCAGACAAATTAGTGATGCAATTTCCAAAGTAGGTGTAAAAAAGAACGCAGATTCCATATTGATAATAATTGGAAAAAAATCATACATTGGAAAACTATTTAATCAAATTGAGGAATTTTTAGAAGACAATGTATTTTCAAAAGATAATTCTAAATTAATCCAAAAAGAATTTGGAATAACAAAAAAGCAACTTGATTGTGTAATTTCTAAAACACCATTGGAAGATCTACTTGCAGAAAAGTCTGCAACCCTATTCCATTGAGTCTCGCTTGAGCTTTAACGTACTTATCACATCTTCTTCTTTTAGTATTGAAACGCCTGTAATGCCGCCCATTATCTGAATCATGACATTCCAGTCATAAGATTCTAGAGATACCTTGTTTGGAATTATACCTGCAACTGAATCTATTAGTTCCTTTGAGGAGATATCTGAGCCTCTTTTTTCAATTGTAATTCTGTATGCGTCTGAATCTTTCATTATTTTTATTTGGCTTCTTACGCTTTCTACTATATTCTCAAGACTAGACGAAGTGGATTGCCTAATTGGAATGAATCTATGGCAATATCTCATTCTCCATGGCTCATCAAGAGTTATCTTTTTGATTTCAGCTATGACAACAAAAGGATCGATTATGGTGTCTACCCAAACTATTCCTGAAAAACTTGACTTGCCTATTCTTGGAGATTCATCTCCAAGTTCTTGAATAATTTCTGCAATTTCATCACATGCTTCTTCTTCCATATGTCTACTACAGGTTGCAATCAAATTCAAACCAAAGACTCCGATTTTATTTTACCTTCTCTTACTATTTTTAACTCATTACCTTCAAACTGTATTATTGTAGATTCTCCAGGATTGACAATTTTTCCTCCATCTAATAATACGTCATAGCCTGTAAATTTACCTATTATCTCCCTTGAATCATTAAATGAAGACTGGCCAGAAAAATTTGCGCTAGTCCCACAAGTAATTTACATTCTTTTAAAAGAGCAAGCATACAGGGATGATTTGGAATTCTAACTGCAATCTTACCTTCGAGACCAAGCGATTCTTCAATTTTTTTGTCCTTGACTTTGAGAATTAATGTAAGGGGACCAGGCCAAAATTTATCTGAGATTTTTTCTGAATTTTCATCAAGATAAGCAATCTTTTTTATCTCTTTTTTCGAGTATGCAAGAACAGGAAGTTGTTTTGTTTTCTCCCTGCCTTTAATTTTGTATATTTTGTTAATTGCATCTTTATTGTATGGATCGCATCCTATCCCATAAACGGTATCGGTAGGAAATACAACAACTCCTCCTTTTTTTATGGAATCACATGCATCTTTAATTCCGCTCTCATTGCAAGGTAGGATCACATTTTTTGGGGTGTTTAATAGTAAATTATCTCTTCTTATGAAAATGATATAAGATTGGAATGCGTATTGAACCAGATGGAAGAAGTATCACAATGCCAATGTCCTCCTGGTGGAGAAACATATGAAGACGAAGATGGAATGAAAATCTGCGTTTCATGTGACGGTTGGGTAGCGTAAAATCAACCAGTTAAGGTGGCAAATAGTAGTGTCAATACTGTGCAAGTCTTTTATAGGAAAATATTTTCTGTGAATGATATGTCGGAGGAAAACCAAAATGACTTTGAAGATGCCTTTGAGGACGACGATGTCGAAGATGAGACTGAAGAGATAGTAGACGAAGGCGAAAGTTAAATTCTCAATCCAAACGAGTCGGCAAACTCTCTGAATCCACGATATGCCTGAAGAAACTCTCTACCCCTATTGCTTATTCTATACTTGCAGGCCCTGTCCGAATTTGTCTGTTCGAGTAGTCCTTGTGAAACAAGTGTCTCTAAAATTTTTGAAAGTCTAGCATATGAGACATTTGCTTTTCGAATTAGATAAGTTACACTAGCACCTGACTCGTCTGGAACTTCGTCTCTTGTAGTAGAGAGAATGTCTCCAATTATGCTTACATGAGTTCTATACGCTATTGCCAAATCTTACTCCTCTCAATGGAACCTGGGAAATTGGAATGAATAATGCACCCAATCCTGCAATCTTTGTAGAAACTGAAACAAAATACAAAACTGATTTTGGAAATACAAGTGAATACCAACCCAAAAATTCGCCTAATG
>JANXYF010000193.1 GCA_025350175.1 Nitrosopumilales archaeon
TGAAAATGAAGAACCAGTCGGGGTGTTATCATTCAAAGATATTTTCAAAACAGCGCTTCAATCTGGAAATAAAAAAATCATAAAAGACCAAAAACCTAATCTCTCTGTTACTGTTTTCAGGAAAGGATTTGCTTCTGAATCAGGTTTTGGAAAAATAACTCCAGCTAGGGATCTGATGACTGGTAAAATAATTTCAGTAAACTATGATGATGATTTGGCAAAAGTTTGTAAGATTTTACTCGATAAAAATATTCATGGTGCTGGAGTATTATCGTCAAGAAATAGCCTTGTTGGCATAATTAGCAAAACCGATGTTGTACAAGCTATAGCAACTATGGATTAATCTTGTATTTTCACACATTAATTTTCTAAATGATCATCTTCATCAGTTTTTTCTAACTCTGAACAGAGTTTCTTATAATCATTAATTGTCTCATTGAATGCCAAAAAAACTTTAGTAATGTTTTCTTGTACCATTTCAAATCTCATTGTTTTTTCAACAAGATATGTTGGGTCTTTTGGTTCAAGATCCGTGTTCTCCAAAATTCTCTCTATCTCGATTATAGATTTTCGTAGTTTATGTTCATCTTTTTCTGTCTTATCCTTGATTTTTTTAATTGTGGAATTATCAATCATTTTTTCTTAGGTGATGTGTAGGAAATCCCTATTAAAAATCAGTTATTTTGGTATGTTGCATATTGTGATTTCCACGCTTGTTGGTTGTGAAATATTTGACCCAGCCTAGCAAAATTTGTGAATCTTTTATTTAAATAGAAATTTAGCAAAACTTGCTGAAATGCCATACGAAGAGGTCTATTTCCAAAGACTAAAAGAGGAAAACCCTGAGGAATACCAAAAGGTTACCATAAACAAAGCCAAATCCTAGTGTGAGAGTACACTGGATATTTTGGAATGCCTTTAGCATAACTCTCAAACGTGATTCTTTTTCTAATGTTGCATGATTTAAGAAATGAAATTAATTCTTGATTTTTTTTAAATGTAATTCTAATTATATTACATTGAATCTGAGATTGGTTTCACTACAGTAATGTTTGGAATGGCAGTTACTGTGACCATCTTTGTACCTGCTGGCGGTGAAAACATTTGCTTTTCACCTGGGTTTAAAATTGGTAACATTGGTTCAGAAGTTGTTCCATAGTTTATTGTGACATTAGTTAGTGGTGACGAACCTGTATTTTGTACGTATATGCGTACAACATTTCCTACTCCCATGACCATCTCTGTTTTTGGTTCAACTGACAATGAATATTGTTGAGTTGGAGATTGAAATACGACCAGAACAATTATTGCTATCGCAACTGCGACTCCTCCAATTGCCCCATAAACTATTGGTTTTAGCATGTGTAGTCTGTTTGAAAACCCAATTAAGGTAATTTAAGGGTGATGCTATGATTTTATTTTTTATTCTTTTTTAATTTTTTGTTCTTTTTATAATGCCATAGGAATATGAAAAAATCTATGGCACTCGAAACAATTGTGCCAACTCCGACCACTGGAGCTATGAAAAAAGTACCAATCCATAATCCCCTTGCATCGCCAATCTCTAGCATCCCTCTATGTCTTGCAAAGATGTTGATTGAATTTTCAATTGAATGTGATTTATTCAAATCGTCAAAATATGTACCGTTGACATGGATTGTAGCATGGGTTGGAATGTCAAGATCTTTTGACGTGTTGACTACGAACTTAAAATCTGCATTGCTTCCAGAATCTAGAGCAGACAATGAAAATGATTTTTTTCCTTCAAGGTTAATATCTGAAGAGTACACTTTCAACTGAATATTTTTGTGCTGTAGATCCTTGATTTTTTATTATACCTTTAATGGAAAAGGGCTCACCAGAAAATACATTATCTGGTGCCTGGGTGTCTAATCCAACAATTGGTTGTGATTGTGCATTTAGATGAAAAGCCTGGGTAAATACATTCTTGACGGGATTAGCATCAAACATTCCTTTGATAAAATATGTGATTTGGGAATTTACAACAAACTCTCCATCAGGTGAGTGTAATAAGACAAGGAGACAAGTTTGTCTTATCAGCAGTCATGAAATCTACTGTAGAGATGTATCAAATATTACTTTAACTATATCCTCACCAGAATTGTATACATCCAGTAATACTTTCAAGTTAGCAAAACTTGCTAAAGATTCTACTTTTGGAAACGACTTTAAACTAAATGTAAGAAATGATACACCTGACGGAGAGTTTGTTGTAAATTCCCAAGTCACATATTTTATCAAAGTAATGTTTGATACATTATCTGCAGTAGATTTCATGACTGCTGATAAGACAAACTTGTCTCCTTGTCTTATTACAC
Source organism: Nitrosopumilales archaeon (assembly GCA_025350175.1). Taxonomy (GTDB): domain Archaea; phylum Thermoproteota; class Nitrososphaeria; order Nitrososphaerales; family Nitrosopumilaceae; genus Nitrosotalea. The sequence goes on from JANXYF010000193.1 coordinate 2,340, forward strand.
TAGGATAGTCAAAAGTAACTTGCACATTTGGATCTAAAATGCTGGATTGTAACG
>JANXYF010000214.1 GCA_025350175.1 Nitrosopumilales archaeon
CTCACCTGCGTCATAACTACATCCATTCCAACCCCCCTTCCAGAAATTTCAGTTACTTCCTTTGCGGTTGAGAGTCCCGGAGTACCTATCAGACATATTACGTCCTCATCACTCATTTTTTCCACCTGGTCTTGTGTTACAATATTTTTCTCAACAGCTTTAGATTTTATAGACTCAAGATCCATTCCTCGTCCATCATCAGTTACTTGGATTTCCACTTTGTTTCCCTTGCGAATAGCCCAAAGTCTGATTGTTCCCACCTCTGGCTTTCCTACTGCTTTTCTAACATCAGGTGTTTCAATACCATGATCTACAGAATTTCTCAACATATGAAGAAGTGGATCTCCAATAGCATCTAAGACACTCCTGTCAAGTTCTATGTCAGAACCATTCATCTCAAGCTTAATTTCTTTTCCAAGTGATGAAGAAATATCTCTAATCATTCTAGAAAATCTATTAAACATCTGATCAATGGGAACTAGTCGGATTTGCATCATTTTATGTTGAAGTTCAGTTATCAGACTTCCCAGATTTGTTACAATTTCACGTGTTTCATCACTCATGTGCAAATGTGCGTTTTGTTCAAGACGTATTTTGGAAATCATCATCTCGCCTACTAAATTCATTATAGCATCAAGATTGTCCATCTGTACTCTAATTATTGGAGAACTTGTTTTTTGTGATACACTCCGTGATTCAACATCAACCTCAAATGAATTTGGATCTTTAAGATAATTAAGAAATTCTTGCAGATCAATTGTTTTCTTTTCATCCTGGACTAATTGTTTTATTTGATCAATGCCATAAAATAATACATTGCCTGTTTCTACAGTTATTCTTTCCTCATTTTGTCTGAATCTATCAAAAATTTCTTCGATAGATTTACAAATTTCTAGAATCTGATTATAGTCCATTGTTGCAGCCATTCCTTTAAGACTATGTGCAGATCGAAATAGATTATCTACAAGTTCTTTGGAATTTGGGTCTTCCTCATATTTTAACAGATTTTGACTTAGATTCTCTACATGTTCTAATGCTTCTTGTACAAATAATTCGCGATATTTACTATTTTCAGACACGACTAGTTACCGCCTTTACTATTTCAGATACCAAATTATCAGCATCTACCATTTTATCAACAGCATTCATTTCCTGGGCTGCCTTTGCCATGCCAAATATTATTGATGATGATTCATTTTGTGCAAGTGTGATCCCATGTCTTTTTTTAATCATTCTCATTCCAAACGCACCATCTTGTCCCATTCCAGACAATAGAATTCCCATAGTATTTGCTCCAAAGACTTCTGAAGCAGATACCATAGTCACATTTACAGAAGGTCTTGCTCCAAATCTCTTAGGACCTTGATTAAGATCTATACGATTGGGAGATCTTACCATCATGTGAAAATCCCCAGGGGCAATTAATGCTTCACCTTCTTTAATAGAATCACCATCTACGGCTTCCTTGACTTTTATCTTTGAGATATCATTTAGACGTCGTGTAAAAGTAGATATGAAATCTTTTGACATATGTTGTACTATTAGAAATGAAGCTGGAATATCAGATGGAATATCTTTAAGAATATTTGTAATTATCCTAGGTGCACCTGTTGATGCCCCAATGACAACAATTCTAGACTCTAAATTTTTAATTCCATCAAACTTGTCACAATAAGGTTTCAACTTGGATATAGCTTTTGGAACTAGAAGGTGTGGATTTGATCTAGAAGCAACATCAATCTTTGAAACCAAGATATTTCCCAAATTACCTACAGACGAAGGATCATCATGAGATATAGAAACAAAATCAACTGCCCCCAGTTCAAGAGAATCAAGAACAAGTTTAGCCCCTGCTTGACTATAACTACTTACAACAATAATTGGAATACTTTTTTCTTTCATAGATTTTTCAATGAAAGTCAATCCATCCATATTCGGCATTTCCAAATCTAAAAGTACGACATCTGTTGGAATATATTTTATTTTTTTTAATGCCTCAAGACCATCACGTGCAGTAGATGAAACTTTTATTCTGCCATCGCGTGTAATAAGTTCTTTCAACATCTCGAGCATAAAAGGAGAATCATTTACAATCATCACGTTGATTTGATGCTCTTCTGATGTCAGCATCATTTTATCTCGACCTAATTACTCTGTTTATAACAAGTGCCACGTTTGCCCTATCAAATGGTTTTACAACATAATCCCTTGCCCCAGCTTTCATAGCATCTCTCACTACATGCTTTTGTTCAACCGCTGTAACCATTACGACTTTGGCGCCAGGATTAATGCGAAGAATTGATTGAAGAGCTTGAACACCATCTGCTTTTGGCATGTTTATATCCATTGTCACCACATCTGGTTTGAATTGCTTGTAGGCCTCAACTGCCGCCAGTCCATCACCTGCCTCATAGATTTGTGATGCAAGACCGTTTGAGATGAGAATATCTTTCAATACAATACGCATAAACGATGCATCATCAACTATCAAGAATTTTACATTACCAGTAACAGACATTTTACACTCCCACACCTAAAGTCAAAGAGTTTTTCAGCAGAATGCCAATATCTAGTAAAACAACTAGTTTTTCTCCAGTTTTTGCAATACCTATAACATATGAAATTGACTCAAAACCTCCAGAAACATTACAGTCAACATCAGTGGATGGAATTTTTATGACTTGATCAACTCCGTCTGTTAATAGTCCAACAAGTTTAGAATCTATTTCAGCTACTAGAATCATCATCTTGGAATTAATTATATGAGTTTTTGAAAAACCTAATTTTTCTTTTAAATCAATTATAGGTATTATTGTACCTCTAAGATTCATAACTCCTTTTACATAACTCGGACTGTTTGGAATGACAGTGATAGACTCCAATTGTCTTATTTCTCTTACATGATCAATTGGAATGCCATAATTTTCTTGTTTATTTTTTTCTTCATCATATAATCTAAATATGATTATTTGAAAATTGGATACCATGACTTCGCTTGTCATTGTAACAACACCTCTTTTTTTACATATTTTGATTTTTTAGTTTGAGATTCATTTTTGTAATTTTCTGGTAATCTAAAAGTAGATACTGTCTGGGATAGATCCTCTGCCATGATGGTCATATTTTGTATTGAAGCAATAATTTCTTGAGTACCGGAGATTTGTTGTTCAGTTGCAGCAGAAGCTTGTTCTGTTGCAGAGGCATTTTGTTCAGAAACTGCAGCAATTTCAGAAGCTGCTTTTGATAGTTTTTCTATTTCAGATACTTGAGTTTTAGTAGTATTTGCCACATCTAAAACATTAACTGATACGTCTTTTACTTTGGATGCAATCTCGTTTAGAGATCTTAGTGCCTTGTCAATTACAATTCTCCCTTCAGCAACTTCTTTAGTACTACCCTCAATGCTTTCAACTGTAGATTGTGCATCTTCCTGAATTTTTGCAATCAACTCAGCAATTTCTTCAGATGATCTTGCAGAACCTTCAGCTAATCGTTTGACTTCATCAGCGACTACTGCAAATCCTTGCCCTGCTTCTCCAG
>JANXYF010000051.1 GCA_025350175.1 Nitrosopumilales archaeon
GTAAAAAGCATAAACGCATCTCTAGGCGAGCTTAAAAACTACCTAGATTTTGAGACAATTAGTGCCATATTGCCGGTGGGAAGCCAAAAAGTCAATATTTGCCTCTTAAAAATAGGAGAGCCATTCCTAGAATTGATAGAGCCGTCATCTCATGATTCTGCAATTAGTGAGTTTGCAAAATCAGGTGGAGGAATACACCACATATGTTATGAAGTAAAAGATATCGAATCAGAATTAGAATCTCTTTTAAAAAAAGGTGCAACAGTACTTGTCACTCCAGTAAAAGGTTTTGATGAGCGAAGAATCGCATTTGTTGATCTGAATACAAAAAACACCAAGTGTGGATTAGTCGAACTTTTAGAGATAAAATAAAAATCTAGAATTTTAATTTTAAATTAGATCTTGTTGATATGCCAAGTATGGCAATTATAGATACCAAGAGTGCAATTGATGCAAGCGGACCAAACTCTGGCACAAATGTTGCACTCTTTGAGAACGCTATTGTATGATGGGTTCCTCCATTACCTTCTTGCCATGTCAAATAAATGACATTATTCAACGTGGCCATTTGGGATTCATATGATTCGGTCGGACTGTTGCTTACATCTGTAGAATTGTCAAATGTTACACCACCATCAGAACTCTTTGTAATAAACACATCAAATTTTCCAGGAGTGCTGTCAACCCAGCTGATGTAGATATTTCCATCAGATGCAATCTTTGGCCAACCAGATGCACCAGAATTTTTACTGATATTAATTGGAGTATCAAAAGTGTCACCATTGTTGGAACTCTTTGCAAAATAGATATCATAATTTGGACTTGCAATTGTTTGGGTCCATGCAACATAGACATTATTTCCATTTACTGCAAATTGCGGGTATCCAGAATCAATAGTTTGACGGCTTACGTCAACAGGCGTACCAAAAGATTTTCCACCATCAGTACTTTTTGCAAACATAATATCAAAAATTCCAGCGGTATTATCCATCCAAACAGCATAGACATTCTCTTTTGATACTATAATTTCCGGAGTTCCAGATTGTCCTGTAGATGCACTCATGTCAACTGGAAGACTAAATGATGCACCATAGTCGTCACTCTTGGCTATAAACACATCAAAATTTCCTTTGCTATTATCCTCCCAAGCAAGAGAGACTTGATTTCCAGCTGCAACAAGTTTTGGAATTCCAGAATTTCCTAAATTATGAGTCATATACAAGGATACACCAATAGAGGCTGCATTGTCATCACTTTTTGAAAATACGACATTTGTTGAATTGTTATCAGATTTTTCAAGCCATGAAAAATACACGTGGTTGTCAGAAACAGCTACTTGTGGAAACGCAGCAAGTTTTGTGTTATCACTTATCATAACGGGTTTTCCAAAACTTGTTCCACCATCAGAACTTTTTGTAAGATATACGTATGCAGTTCCAGAAAGCGATGCCTGCCACACCACATAGACATCTTTGCCACTTTGCGCAAATTGAGTATATCCTGATTGGCCAGTGATGTTCATTGATAGATTTATTGGATTGTCAAATGTGCTTCCACCATCAGAACTTTTTGAAAAGAACACATCGGTTTTTCCAGATGTGGTTTCAAGCCATAAAGCAAAGACTCCATCATTTGAGGCTATCAGATTAGGAGTTTGGGCATCAGACGAAGTGTTGCTAATGTTTACAGGGTTTGTAAAACCTGGCGATGTACTCTGAGCAAAACTTGGAACAATCCCAGACATAACAAAAATAGTTAGAATTACAAATGCTAATACTTTCACACATTAATCCAGAATTACCAATATAATATGGTATTCACAAAATTATTCCAGATCTAATTTATCGACTATAAGATTTAGCTCAACGGTATCTTTTGTGTTTACTGCATTGGTAAGATGAGTTGTCATGGTTACCAAACTATCTTTTCCATCAATTTTCAAACTTGTTTTGATTAAAATTGGCTTGAAATCAGTATTTGGCCCAAGCATCAGTTTTGGAATCTCATTTGTTATGGAAAGATCAGTTATTGCTTTTACCTTATAGGCCTCAACATCTGTAAAATACACCCCTCCTCTCGTAGTAGGTTCCCGTACTGGAATTTTGGATTTTATGATTAATATCTTTTGAACTGAATACGATTTTTCTTCTATATGTATAACATATGAGAGGTTTTTCTCCCCAGATACTTTGATCATCAGTTCTTCGTTTTCTAGCATTTGAGAATTTACTTGAACAAACCACTAATAATCTTCTGCCTGACATCAAGATTTTCATCATTAGATATGACGCAATGATGACTTTTTTGTCTATTTTTTACACATCGGTCTTTAAAGATCCTTTTGGAAAATTTGTGGCATGTCTGACTATATTGACGAGGAAGGACTCCTAAAACTAATTAAATTCAACGAGTTATCAAGAGATATTACAAGACTTAATTGGAGTTGGAATGATAATTTCAATTCCATCAATAAAGCACAAGAACTTATGGTAAGGGAACAAAAACTTTTTCTAGAAATTTCAGAATACAAGCAAAGAATGGGGGATAGAATTAGCCCTAGACAGAAAAAAGATATCGGGGATACAATAGAAGGCATGGAAAAACTAGTCAATTATTTGAAAGACAAGATCAAACCTAGCGAATTAACAATTAATGCGTTATCAGCATAATAAGGAGTATTAGCTAATCTGTATTTGTGAGAAATTATGAAGTAGAAGCTACATGGCACTATCACAACGGCACAAAACATCCAAACGGAATGTTACTTAGCAGATTCCACATGTATCATCCTTCACAAAGACCTACACCCTACAAGATTTACAAAAATATATCGCAGATTATTTTACCAATAGAAAAAAATCCCATAGGAGTGTCTACACTTGATGCAATTTCTACCAATCTAGATATCAAAGATGAAACAGTACCAAATTTGCAAACCCTATCAAGAATTTTATATTTTTCAGCAGGCATTACAAAGAAAATAAAATTTCAAGGTCTAGGAGAAATGGATTTTCGTGCAGCCTCTTGTACTGGCGCATTGTATCACATTGAAGTCTATGTCGTATGTTCAGATATTGCAGGACTAGATGCAGGAGTGTATCACTTTGATCCAAAAGACATGAAACTAGATGTAATACGACGGGGGGACTATAGAGGAAAAATTCTAGATTCAGCTGCAAACGAGTCATTTACAAAACATGCACCAGTCATGCTTGTTTTCACAGATGTCTTTGCAAGAAATTCCATAAAATATCAATCAAGAGAATACCGACATGCATTTTGGGATAGTGGAACCATATTGGCAAACACACTGGCAATTACAACTGCCCACAAAATACCCTCAAAGATAATCACGGGTTTTGTAGATTCACAGATAGGTCATCTGCTAGGAGTGGATATGGTTCAAGAGGTACCGCTCGTAATTCTACCACTTGGAATTACAAACCAAGAGATGCCACCCACTCCAGACTTGATAGATATCAATTTAGAGGCGATTTCATCAGATTATGAGATAGAATATCCAGAAATTAACGCCATGCATGATTCATCATGCCTTCTAAATAATACCGAAGTGAGTGCATGGAGAAATGAAATGGTAATAGAGCCAAAAAGTCAGTCCCAATTGATTCAACTTGAAAAAAAGATCAACTGCAATGAGCCAATAGAGCAGACAATAATCAAGCGTGGATCTACAAGAAAATTCTCGCTAGAATCCATAACCTTCGAGCAATTATCCACAATTCTTAGTTGTGCAACATCCGGAATTAATTCTGATTTTGTAAACAATGAAACATTATCAGATCTGTATGTTATAGTAAATGCAGTTGATGGATTGGATTCGGGCTCGTACTATTATGTAAAAGAGAAAAATTCACTGGAATTATTACGCAAAGGAAATTTCAGACATACATCTGGAAATCTTGGATTAAATCAAGACTTGCCATATGATGCCAGTATGACAATTTTCTTTATGACAGATCTCAAAAAGATTTTAGAACAATTTGGAAACCGAGGATACAGAGCTGCCCAATTAGATTCTGCAATTGCTGGAGGCAAGGCATATCTTGCATCATATGCATTAGGACTTGGTGCAACAGGACTTACATTTTATGATGATGCAGTAACTAGTTTCTTTTCACCGCATGCTACAGACAAAGAGGCCATGTTTTTGATTGCAATAGGAAAAAAAGAAAAAACTAATCAGATTTCATCCTAAAAAATAACCAGTTATTTCCTTCGGGTTTAAAGTGAAGAAGACAATACTTACCTTGTAGTCTAGATCCATGAATGTCTACAACCAGTTTCTTTTTACTTTTTTCTATAATGTCAAATGTTCCCATGTCCCAAGTTTTCACTTTACCAGCACCATAGTTTCCTTTGGGAATTTCGCCCTCAAATATGGCATATTCAATTGGGTGATCATCAACTGAGACTGCCAAGCGTTTTTCTCCTATTTTTTGAGGTGGCTCCTTTGGCAGTGCCCAGCTCTTCAGAGTGCCATCCATTTCAAACCTCAAATCCCAATGCAATCGAGAGGCATGATGTTCTTGAATAACATAAACCGGTCTTTCTAGTTGTGAATTATCATATTTTTTTACAATTTCTTTGCAAAATGATGCAGATGGTTCGTCTTCCACAGTGCAATATGGCGTCTGTCGTATTAGAAGAATCCTTAATGCTTATATTTTTAGTACCAAGTTCAACACAAGTATGCATTCAAAGACAAAGTATGTTGTTCTTGCATTGCTTATTTTGATACCGTCATTTGTAAACTTGGGAGTTCCCATCTACAATAGAGACTCGCCAGAATTATTTGGGCTGCCATTTTTCTATTGGTTTCAGACATTTTGGTTATTTGCATGTACAGGCTTTTATTTCGCATATGCCAAATTAATGGAGAAAAAAGTATGATAGGTTGGGATGTAATCCTAGTATTTGTTTCATTATTTATCGTCTTTATCGGATTAGGATTTTATGGTAAGTATTGGAGAAGAGGAGACCTCAATCACGTACACGAGTGGTCGTTAGGTGGAAGAAGACTTGGAACAGCGTTAGTCTTTTTCCTCATCGGAGCAGACCTGTATACAGCATATAGTTTTGTTGCAATTCCATCAGGAGTATTTACAAAAGGTTCACTGTATTTTTTTGCAATTCCTTATGTGATGCTAACTTTTGCAGTAGCTCTTGTTACAATGCCAAAACTTTGGACACTCTCAAGAGAAAAGGGATACATCACGGCATCAGATTTTGTAAAAGACCGATTCAGTAGTAGAACATTAGCTATAATGATTGCAATTACAGGGATTGTTGCAGAGCTGCCATACATTGCGCTTCAGATAGTGGGCATGCAAGCAGTACTGACTGTAATGTTAGCAGGATACGCCAATTCCCAGATGGTTATAGAGATTTCGCTTCTTGTCGCTTTTGTAATTTTGGCAGCATTTACATATTCAAGTGGATTGCGAGGTGCAACTCTTACTGCAATCTTCAAGGATATTCTAGTATGGATTACAGTAATTGTGGTTATAGTTGCAGTTCCAATAAGCATAGGAGGATTTGGAAATGCGTTCAAGGCAGCCAAGGAAAATTATGTTACGCTTCCAGAGAATCTAGTTCCGGCTTATGCAACTTTGATTCTAGGTAGTGCATTGGCCCTATACCTCTATCCACATGCAATAACAGGGGTTTTGAGTTCTCAAAGTGCACAAAAGCTTCGTTCCAGTACTGCACTTTTGCCTTTGTATGGAGTTGGGCTTGCAATACTTGCACTGATGGGAATACTAGTCTATGCAGTTCCAGGAGCTATGCACTTTTTGTCAGGATTTCCCGAGAGTTCACGCGGGATATTGGTTGTTCCATCACTGATTCTGTACTCCCTACCAGGATGGTTCTCAGGAATTGCATTACTTGGGATTTTTGTTGGAGGTCTTGTACCTGCAGCAATCATGGCAATGGCACAGGCAAATCTCTTGACTAGAAATATCATCAAAGAGATAAAACCAAATCTTTCAAACAATTCAGAAATTAAAATAACAAAAATGTCATCAACTGTATTCAAGTTTATAGCTCTTGCATTTGTGTTTTCAGTTCCTGCAACATATGCCATATCACTACAGTTACTCGGAGGAATACTAATTGTCCAGATATTACCTGCAGTATTTTTTGGGCTGTATGTAAAATCACTTAGAAAGATTCCGTTGATAATAGGTTTGATTGCAGGAATATTTTCCGGCATATACATGCTAGAGATGGCAAATAGTTTTGGTCAATTGACATCATCTCTTTTCAAAACTGGTTTTGGTCCAATATACATAGCAGTAATAGCACTTGCAATCAATCTTGCAATATCATTTGGAGGAAGTGCAGTATTGCATAGACGTGAAATTAAAAATCAAACAGGCTAATTAAAAATATAATAAAATGTAGTTGAGGGGTTTACGACTACGCGTATTCCATCAATTCCTTTTCTTCTAATAGTGTGTGAAGATTGTGTACCGCGCGGTAAACTTCTGCCTCTTTCTTTGTTCCAGTACAGACTAGTTTTCCAGAAGCAAAGATAAGAACTACTGAACGCGGATCAAGCATTCTATGTATCAAACCAGGAAATTGTTCTGGCTCATACATACTTCTCGGAAGACTTCTTGCTGCCTTTTCCAAGTGAACCTTACCGCCAAGACTAACAGATGCTACAATATTTTGAATTGTAATTTCTGCGTTCTTTTTGATTTTTATCTTGCCTTTTCGTAGTCTTTGTACTACAGTGTTTACGGCATTTATTGCAGCCTCTTCTGACTTGGAGCCAGTACAAACCATTTTGCCCGAGCTGAAGATCAGTGTTGCAGTTTTTGGAGATTTCAATCTAAAAACTAGACCTGGAAACTGTTCAGGATGGTATTCAACGTCTGGGAATTCTTTTGTAATTGCTATGAGATCAATTTTTTGGTCCACGGTTGCAGAAGCTACTACATTTACGATGTCAACAATCGGTTTTGTTTGTGGCATTTAAATAGGTTATAAAGTGGTACCATATATAACCAATTACATAGAAACCGTGACTGTAAAGGTAAAAGATCTTACAGTATGTTTTCAAGACAGAAAATTTTCGATCTAAAAATTGATCGTAGTTTTACAGATTTTTAATTACAAAAAACTCGCCATATGATAATATCAAGTCAACACAGAAATATTTTCACGGTATATATTTTGGTAAAAAATCTCTACAATACAAATGCGTTCTAATGGAAACCATGGAAGATCTGAAGATGACGAACATTCAAAGACTGCAGAGATATCCAAAATAAAAAAAGAGATTGAAAATGCAGACAAGATATTCTATGACGAACTTGCTAGCAAATATTTTCTGCTTGACAAATTTAGCCTAGAACAATTAAAGGATATGTGTAATAGTCTACTTGGAAAATGTCCCGATGTAGAATATTATGAGGATGAACGTACAAACAAAATCATAGAGTTGCCGCAGTATAAGGAAGATTTCATTCATTTCATAATTGATGAATTCCAATTTTCTGAAATCAGGGATTATGCACTAAGAAAACGCATAGTTATCAGCCATTTTTTTGAGAATAAAAAATAAGTTATTTGTTCAGTATGGTCAAGTTAAGAAACACAGTCTTTGTCACATAACCATCTGATGCACTAATTCCAACAGTATAATTTCCAGGCTGGACTCCCCCATTATGAAGGGACAACAAGACTTGTCTGTCATGTGAAAGGTTTACCACATCAGATGCAAACCGTACTGTCAGATTACCCAGTTCGGCAGTTGAAGTAATCGAGCTTGACGCATTTAAAGAGACAGTACTAGAATGAATCAAGTCACCTTGAATTTCCATATTAATCGTATCATCGAGTTTATTGGAACCAAGTGTAATCTCCTTTTTACTAGGTACAATTTCAAAAGGTACAGGAATATGCCCGTTTATCACCCCAACCTTATCAGTATTCCATTCAGAAAACCAGAGGATTTTTTCGTCATGAGGGTCTTGTGAAATGTTAAGAGGATATGTAAGATAACCATCCTTTGGAACAGAAGGAATAGAGTATTCAGTTAGCGTCTTATTTTCCAAATCAAAATACCCTATCTTATTTCCCTGATGTTCATTAAACCATAAAAATTTTGGATGGTCTGTACCACGAATCCAAAAAGGTAACGTTGTGGTGTGAAAATGATTTTGGGATGTAGGATATCGAACTAGTTTTCCAGTATCAAGATCATATCGGGTAAGAAAACTTGTCCCATGCTCTGTCAGCCAGATAGAATTATTGTTTACCAGTAAATCAGTAGGTGATGAAAATACAGTAGCGTTGTAATTTGGGATGCTTTGAAGTGTGGTAATATTTTTTACAAAATCATTTTCCCTAGTAACTCGATATTGTAAAATTTTTTGAGAGTCAATGTTAGCTGTCCACACTGAATCATTTTGTAAAAACACACCAGCTGGAGTTGTATTATTGCCAGTTTCAAATGATGAGATTTTGTAGTTGCCATCAGTAAATTTTTCTATCACACTAATTGTATCACCACGCAAAGTGGTAAACCAGATCTCTCCATTCTTTGCAACTTTCATCTGAAAAGGAGCCCCAGATTCAGAATGAAATAGGTGAAATGTGTCAGTTCCAGGCTCTAACTGCCATATGGATTGAGTGCCAAGACCTGAGAACCATATCTTTCCATCGAGGTCTTGTACCATAGTCCACACCATTGTTGAATTGCCCCGTCTAGTGTCAGGCTGAGAATTGTCTTTAATTGCAAAATTAGTAAAAACCCCACTTTGAGGATCAAGTGAGAGCAAATTTTTAGGATCCGAGGTGGTTATCCATACCATACCATTTGTATCAACTAGTAGGGCGTTGGGTTTGGTTCCATCTGGCAAAGAATATTCTTTAACATATGGCTCTGCATTCATGAGAGTCTTTGTAGAATCACTACCTTGCCAGGGAACTATAAATACAAAGAGTATAGCTGCAATTACTGCTACGGTTGCTACCAAGACTATTCTAATATTCAAATTACTCTGAATTTCTTTGGATAGTGTCTTTGCATATTAGTCTCTCGAAAATAGAGTCAACATAATATAGGAAATCCAAGTATGAGATTTTGTGAAGAAGCGATTTTATCTTTTTCTACCAATCTATTTTAGTTTCTTCATAGTTCTTGGGACATACGAAGTGATTCATCCTCCATTTAGTACAGATTCTGCAAGGATTGGAAACTATGAAATAAAGGTAGAAACCACTCCACCAGTTCCAGAGACAGGAAAGAACACTAGTATACATTTCCTAGTATTTGATGAAAATGCAAGACCTCTAGATTACTTTCGGATGGCCCTTCAAATTTATCACAACGATGATCTAGAAATCTCTCTTCCACCTGCTGATCACAATTCAGGAAGATATGATCTAGATTACACATTCAAGGAATCTGGAAATCACGTAATCAGAGTTGATCTTTATGATCTCAAGAGTGGCCAGATATTATCGCATGCGTTCAATGTTGGAGTTCTAAACTTTTACATGAACGTGTTCACATATCTAGTAATAGCAGGCTTGGCAGGAGCTATCGGAATTATACTTGCAATAATAATTTTCCAGAAAAAGATTAGCAAGACAAGATAAGAAATACATGGTCCTTTTGGCAGAATGCTTGGAGATTACCTCCGTTGAATCATTGCCTAGATTCGTGTGAGTTCTGCCGGACCATCTATCGTAAATCATCAGTATGACCTTACGATCAGATAGTATTATAATTACAAATTATTTAAGAATTTGTATCAATAAATATATCATCAAATAATTTATATAAAAATTCTATAATAAAAAAAGGTTTTTTTAAGAATAATTATTCAAGCATGGTCCAGAATCTAGAGTATCGGAACAATCCCACCCAACCAGATATGAAACACATAAGAGACAAAACAAATAACAAATACAATTCTCTCTTTCGGTGCGCAAGATCAAGATTTAGGAAGAGAACCGCACCTAATCCTATCAACCCAAAAAAAAACATCAACCTGCCCAGTCTTTTAAAATTCAATTATTCACATAATCAAGACTGCCCGATATAAAACAGATCTACTGCTACAATTTCATATCAAGACAAATTTTTCAAAAGTACGTGATAAAAGTATTAACCCAGTCCACATTTTTGGTAATACTGTTGGTGATATTCTTCAGCCTTGTAAAATTCGGTTGCAGGAACTATCTGGGTAACAATTTTTTTTCCATATCTTCCTGATTTTTCAAGAGTATCTTTTGATTCTAGTGCTTCTTTTTCCTGCTCTGGCGTATGAAAGAAAATTGTAGATCTATATTGTATGCCAACATCTGGACCTTGTCTGTTCAGAGTGGTAGGATCATGATTATTCCAAAATACATCCAATAGTTTTTTGTATGATATTTTTGAAGGATCATATTCTATCTGTATGACTTCGGCATGCCCTGTCGTATCAGTGCAGACTTGTTCATAAGTTGGATTTGGGACATGTCCTCCCATATATCCAACGCTTGTAGAAGTTACACCATTTTTTCTAAAGTCATTTTCGATACACCAAAAACAACCAGCGCCAAATGTAGCTTTCATTAATGATAATACAATTTACCTAGAATTAATTTCTATCGGGAGAGAAGGTAAATTGATTTTGCCACATCTAGATCAGAGACTTGGCCAGATACCCATTGACACAACATTGTCTTGTCTGGTGTTTGTCCCAAATTTTCAGAATCACTTGATATAATTATCACGCTAGTTGAAGCAAGATATTTCAAGGTAGATTGTAATTGAGTGTCATCAATGTCTCCACCACACCAATATCCTACAGTCTTTTTGACCCAAGAAGGAATCTGACTTTGGATGGGAATTACATTGACTACAAATGACTTGATTACAGAGTTTCCATTTTGATCCCTAGCAGAACATGTAACGGTTGTCTTGCCCATGCCAAAAAATGAACCAGATGAAGGGCTACAGATAGGAGATTTGTACCCATACAATATGGTCGAATTTGCATAGTTTACGTCTGTTCCTTGAGAGTTGGTTGCATGAACTGTCAATAGTGGAGCAACCATGTGTGAGACAGTATTTTGCTGAACAATACCACCCATAGAACCAACTGTTACAAATACACTGGATGGGAACGCATGGTCATCGAATCTAAATTCAATAGTAGAACCCAACTCTACTGGAAATCCATCTACTGAGGTAGGCAACTTTACAGTTGTCTCAAACATATTGGTATCAGGACCTGTCTCTCGCAATGTATATGGATTTGTTTGAAAAGCAGGATCTGCCAATGTGGTTTGGACTCCACCCATATGAAACTCAACCATGTCAAGTGGAATGTCATCAGGGCGGAAAGAATCCAGATTATAATCCGGAGCATAGATACTCAGTTTGAAATAATTTCCAATTCTAACATTTGATGTAGAACTAGATACCGGACTTGAGGGCGTACTTGTAAGAACCTTGGATTGAGTCTGTGTAGTTGGATGTCCAGAATAATCTGCCTGTTGGTGATATGTCATTAGTACAACGTCACCATTTTGCAATGGTTGTCCATTAACAGAGTCTGGCAAGGTAAGCTGAATTTGAAAAGTTCCAGTATCAATTCCAGTTTCTATCATGGTGCCAGGCCCAGAGACTGGAACACCATTTATTGTAAAATCAACTAGACCTGAAGTTGGTATAGTCATTACTGCTCTATGATCAGTTGATAAATTGATATCGGTAATGTAAAAAGTAAGTATTGTACCAGGTACAGCAGGTTCTGCATAGCACAGAGATATTGGTAATAAAAGTAGAATTAGAAGAAATCTTTTCATGGGGTAACTTGCTCAGAAGTTTTGAAAGAACTAATCAGCTCATCAGAGTTATTAGTCATAACATCAAGAATTTTTCTGGCAGAATTAATTTGGTCTTCAGACAGTCCCATATAGATCATCTTTCTTAGCTGGAGAACTATCAATATTATTGAATCCACTGTTGACTCTGATTTTGAAGTAAGAAATATTCTATTGATTCGCCGATCTGTTGAATCTGCTCTTCTTTCAATCAATCCATTTTGTTCCATCTTATCCAATATTGGAACTAGTGTACTTCCATCAACGTAAATCTTGTCAGCTAGTTCTTTTTGGGTAAGTCCATCTGAGATATTCAAGGCAAGAATAATCTTCCATTGAGATGGCGTAAGTCCTAGTTGTTTCTTCATCTCAAGTTCTGCTAGTCTTTCCTGTGATTTTGAGGCAAGAAACACAGACATGGCTAAACTATTGCTAATATCCAATTTACGCATGATATGTATAGTATTTACTTGTATACAAATCATTGGTATACCAATAGTTATATACCAATAGGTGAATTATAAGCACATGAATTCTCAAAAGACTTTGAGATATCTAATTCCCGGATTAGCAATAGCACTTGCATCAACACTGGGAGCAAATCCACAAAACTTGGCATATGCAATAACCCAGACCCCGCTTGAATCCCATACGATAACTGGCCCAGACTTGAAGAACAATCCCATGGTTGCAAAGATCCTAAGTGAGATAGAATATTCTAAAAAACAAATAGCAGATTTACAAAAAAATCAAAAAAATCTAGAAGAGAATCAAAAACTCATTGCAGAGCAGAGACTAATTTCAAAACAACTACAAGATCAGGCTTATCAGATACTTCAAATGCAAACCGCCCAAAATAGCTCAGATAATGCATACAACAGATTTTTGGATACAATTCCAAGCAACGATACAAAGATGATATTTCATGACGAATTTGCATTTACAAAACAAAGAGTAAATGCAGGACATGTTGCAATGCAAAAAGTGATTGCAAATGGGGGTACTTGGGATGAAGCAATACAAGAATTTTCAAAATATGCGGCAATAAGATATACCGAGATGATATCTGTAAATCAAGCACTTAATGACAAATACATGCATCATGCCACAATAGGAAATATGCCAACTCAAGCAATACCATTTGATCAATACGGTAGAGTTCCTGACGATTATATCAAAGCCCCAACCGCGGTGGTTAGCAATTCCAGAACTTGATTTAAAATCCCCTTTTAGTTTTTTGGTTATTTGTCTAGTTGTGATAACAGTCATTTCTTTTGTACCCTCGTCATATG
>JANXYF010000056.1 GCA_025350175.1 Nitrosopumilales archaeon
GCTGCGTTGAGACAAGTTTCGAATTAATTTACTACCTAGAGCATCGAAAACTTTTGAGAGATCCCATCCCATTTCAGTATAGTTGTATGTTCTGTATGGACTGAATACTCTAACACTTACTTCGTAATGTGGCCTATTGCTAACTGGATTGTGTATTGTCTTAATCGATGCCTTGGCCTGTTCTACTTCGGGATATACTTTGGTAAGATTTCTAATAATTTTATCAAACTTTGTCTTGACAATTTCTGCACTGCTGTAATCTTCTGGAAGGCCTACAATGAATAGCGGAACATCACTTGGTATTTTTGATTCAAGCAAGTTGATGATATCTTTGTAAGTGATTATTCCATGGACATGGTCCAATAATGTAAGCAGACAACATGATGAGTCATTCTTTAACATTGATTCTATTACAGTACTTAGTGGTGCGTTGGTGTTAAGATTTGGAATACGGGTACTACCTAGATTTGATATGTCTTCTTGGTATTTCTTGTGTAGATTTAATCCTCTTAATCCCATTCCCAATCTTTCTGTAGGTTTTATTACTTGCAACAAGTGCATTGATGTCAACACTTGTGAAACTTTACCTCCTTTGATAACTGGAAGATGGTCGATTCTTTTTGTAATCATTAATCTTCTTGCAGTTGCAAGAGAATCCGTACTAGTTACAGTAATTGGGTCTGCAGTTAGTATGTTGTTAGCTGGAATCCATTTTAAATTCTGTTTGTACAATAATTCGACAATGTCTTTTCCATTAACTACTCCGACTATCTCATTTCCTTCTACTACTGGAACTGAACGCATTCTATAATGGGACAAAATTGCAGCTGCCTTTTCTATAGTATCATTTCTAGTCAATGGCTGGATTTTTCGTAATAATGGCTTTATCTTCATATTTTCAATATCTTTTACACCCAAAAGCTCACGTGCGCTTATTGTGAGAACGTCCTTACCGTCCATGCAAAATACCTCGTAAGAATCAGAATTTACCAAAACTCCGACTGTTTTAGATATGGAATAAGAAGTGTCTATAGTGGTTGCTTTCTTTAGTATCTTGTCTACCTTAAGATCACGAACTTCTTTCAAATGTGCATAGATGACTTGTGGTGAACTCATTTCTCTTTTTACTCCTTATTTCCTCAATAATAATCTAGGGCTATAAAAGTAAACCAGTTGGTTTTTGTCTGCGATAATCAGAGGTGATGATAAATCCCACGTATCTGAACTGATTATATGATCAGGACAAAAATTGCCAAAATTCTAGTGCCATTAGATGGTTCCAAGACATCGTTTAATGGACTTGATATGGCAATCTTTCTTGCAAGACAATGTGGTGCAATAATAACAGGCCTTCATGTAGTTTCAATTTATCCTCAGCATATGGGTGAACTTGTAACTCCTTTAAAGGCAAAACTTATTGCAGATGCAGAAAAATTTATGGGACAAGCCAAAGTAAAATCTGCACAAAATGGCATTGTATTTCGTCATAAAATTATCTACGGTGATGCTAAATCTGACATGCTTGATTTTATAAAACAGAACAAATTTGATCTTGTCGTTATCGGATCTAGGGGAATGGGAGGAATAAAAGAAGCATTCTTGGGAAGCGTTTCAAATGCAATTGTACACAAATCTCATGTACCAGTTAGCAATAGGCCACATTACGAAGTAAGTGTTAGAGTATTCAGCCCATACAGAACATACAACTATACTGAAATGGGATGGGATCTCTCAAAAGTTTTCGATGCTCTAGGTAGTAAATTAATTCGAAACTTGTCTCAACGCAGCAAGAAACGTTGGAAGACTACGATTAGAAAAATAGACAAGAAAGACATCTTCTAAATATAACAAACTAGAATTTTTCCAGAATTGAATTTTAGATATTAAAAAGATCTTTTGTGTTCTGGTACATCAATTTGTTCCTGTATTCCTTCTTTAATTTCAATTTTGAAGCAAAATTAATGTATGAACCCATATCAGAGATTGGCCAATCAGTGCCATATAGTAGATAACGCGGTTCTCCGGC
>JANXYF010000009.1 GCA_025350175.1 Nitrosopumilales archaeon
GAAAGTCAGGTTTGTACTGGTTGGTGGAGATATAATTGATGGAATTGGCATCTTTCCAAATCAGGATAAGGAACTCTTGTTGTTAGATGTTGACCAGCAGATGGCAAAGGCTACTGAACTTTTAGACAAGATTCCAAAACACATCAAGGTATTCATTATTCCTGGAAACCATGACCCAGGAAGAAGAGCCCTTCCTCAGCCAGCAATTCCAGAAAAACATAACATGCATCTCTGGAATAGAGAGAACTTTTTCATGCTTGGTAATCCCTCTATGCTTGAGCTAAATGGGGTTAAGATCCTCATGTTCCACGGACAAAGCCTTGATGATGTTGTAGGTAGCACTCCTGGACTAAGTTATGCACAACCAGCAAAAGCTATGAGAGTTTTGCTCAAGACCAGGCACCTTAGTCCAATATATGGTAAAAGAACGCCAATTGCACCAGAATTGGAAGACTTGATGGTGATATCTGAAGTTCCAGATATTTATCATTCTGGACACATACATGTTGTTGATCTTGATATGTACAAAGGAACATTGATTGTAAACTCTGGTGCATGGCAAAGTCAGACTCCATTTCAGGCCAGTGTTGGAATTAATCCCACACCTGGAATAGCTATTATTGTAAATCTTGCCACGATGAAGGTTTTTACAAAAGACTTTACTGAAAATTCTAACTAAAATTACAAAAGATCTTCTAGAGTTAGATCTTCTTTAAACGCTTTTTTTACGGTATCAGGATTAAGTGTAAGATTGTATTTTTTAGTTCGCCCATGCATGCCTTGATGAATAATTTTTCCTGTGATAAGTCCGGTCATTTCTATCTCGCTTAGCATTTGTGTAATTCTACGTTGAGTAAGTTCTTTTTGTCTAGTAATTTTACAGAGATTTTTGTATGAATGATATATTTCACCTGTAGTATTTCCACTTGCCTTCATTACTCCCAATATTAGCAATTTTTCATGTAATGGGTATGAATTTAATGCCGTAGTTTCCTTGTCTTCTTCCATCTTAAGGGAGGCCCGTCGTATATGATCCTCCTTTACGGTATCAGATTGTTCACGTTCCGCAATCTCACCTGCTACTCTTAGTAGGTCTATAGCTCTTCTTGCATCGCCATGTTCTTGTCCAGACATGGCTGAACAGAGGTTTATGGCTGCCTGTTCTACAGAATTAGGGATAAAACCAGCCTTAATGCGTTCTTCCAGAATTTCTTTAATCTGGTCTACTGTATAATTGGTAAAAACAACTTCTTCTTCACTTAGACTGCTCAAGACCCTAGGATCTAGTCTTTCTTTGAATGTAAGATCATTTGAGATTCCTATTAGGGTTAATGTGCCTTTTTTTAATCTCTCGTTAGCTCTTGTTAATGAATAGAATACATCTTTGCCTGATTTAGACACAAGTTCTACAAGATAATCTATCTCATCTACTACAAATACTGTGTTTAGGCCATCTTTTTCAATTGCTGAAATAATACGATTGAATACTTCACTGATTGAAAGTCCAGTAGAAGGTAACTCTTTTTGTGATGCAAGTCCTAACTGTCTTCCTAATTTTACTAGTAATCCATAGAGTGTGGTCTCTTCTTTTGCATTTGCATAAAGTAGATGAATAGGAAATGAATTATCTTTTACTCGTTCTTGTATTTTGCCTAGGACTTTCTTAACTACTAGAGTTTTACCGGTTCCTGGTTTTCCATATACAAGTAAGTTGGATGGACGTGATTTTTTTAATAGAGGTAATAATGATTGAGTAACTTTTTTTTGTTCTTCTTCTCGATGTAATATAATATCAGGGATAAATGAGTAATGTAGGACTTCACGATTTTTGAATAGGGATTTGCCACTCTCTGCATCATCTAATAATTTATCAATCGGATCTTTTGTCAATGACCCACACACCACTGTTTCTTCTCTATCCACATATGGATTCTATCATAATAATCAAATTAGAATTGAATAACTAAACCAAATTTAGTATATCATTAATTATTTTTATTTTTATTTTCATTAAAAAAATTTTTTAAATAAAGCTAGAGTGGAAGTATAGGTGTGTGAGTATTCCTAAGATGATGTTAACAACTAGTGAACATTCTGTTAATTTTTAACTAAAAAAGACCAAAATGACCCCTTTATTTCCAGTCCAGGCGTGAAGATGACTCTTAACATTGTTAACATCCAAAAGGCAACTCCCTTATTTCCACTCTAGGCATGAAATTTAGGGTTATTTGGATATAAGCCCCAAAGAGCCTGTGAAGATGCCAAAAACACCCAGGCGTGGCCTAGGCAGTGAATGTTAACAAACCTAGGTGTTAACAATTCTTCTATGATCCGTTCAAGTGTTAACAGTTAACCAGATCGATCCCAATGACTCGAAAAAGAATTAGAATAGACTTGGAAGACTCGGATGGTGCCAAGTATAACTTTAGCTTGGAAGGAAATGTTACCCGTGAAAAGATGCTAAAAATATTTGAATTAATGAATTTAATAAATATAGAAGAGCCAGAAACGTCAGCTCAACTAGACTCCATAGGAGCCAAAATATGGCATGTTATAGACAAGAATTTTCCAATAGGTAAATTCACATCATCTATGATCTTAGAAAAATATGAAGATGAATATGAAGAACCAATTAAATTAAGCGTGATCTCTACCTATCTCTCTAGATTTGCTGTAAAAGGTAGGGTAGTAAGAGAGAAACAAGGAAAAGAATGGGCCTATCAGATACTAAAGATAACCCAAAAAGAAAAGAGTATGACTTAGGAGATTACTACTTTTTTGACCACTAGATGATCACCATCGATTGTTATCTTAACATAATCTCCCTTCTGGAGTTCAAGGAATTTTCTAAAGTCTTTAGGGATAGAAATCGTTCCTGCAGTGGTAATTTTGATTAATTGTTCATTAGGCATGTTATTATATTATAAGAACAATAATTTAAGAATTTACTATTAACTAAGATTATTAATTTATGATGATTTTTTATAACTTTGATAAAAAATAGAGATTCTAATGATAAGATCAACTAAAAAATAATTTGATAAAAGTCTAATTTCCTGATCTGAAAACTATTGGTATCCTAAAAATTACTGAGCCGAGACCATCTTTACGACCCCTATTCTTGTAAGACCTTTCTCAGTTATTTTGTAAGTAAATGGCTTTGTTGACATGTCTCTTTCAACTAAACCATCCTCAAATAACTTCTTTAACATACGTGATGTGTGTTCTCTAGTCCTTCCTATTGTGACCTGGATGTCACGTGATGTCATAGGTTTTTCTGTGATTAATCGTAGAACATGATCAGTCGCATTACCAAATGGCATATTCTGCATTCTTTCCTTTGGTTTCTCTTCTTTGACCATTACTGGAGCTTCTTGCTGAACTTTTTGCTTTGGAATTTGTGCCTGAGGAATTTCCTGTGGTTCAGGCGTCATTTCTAATGAATCTAAACGAATTTTCATATCTATTAGTAAATTTTCATAATATTGTAGACGCTCTGATAGAATTTTTGCATTTTCTGACTCTGATACTAATCGTGGCTTTACCTTGTTGTATATTGTAACAGCTACTAGTCCACCAATAAAGGAAGCAAACACGCCTAAAATTACTCCTACATCTGGAATATCTACTAGCATCACGATGTAACGTCAAATGATGTGATTTATCATATTTGAGTAAAATTATTTTACACCTTACACATCAATATCGAACATATTTCATCACAACTTATCACAACCGCTTTACGGATTATGCCTTTTTTGAACCTAAATTACAGCTTACAAGTTCGGTTTAGTAGCTCTTGTATCACAAACATGACTTCTTCCTCACGTTCAGGAAAAACATCACTACTTTTTATCACAGAAATTTGTTCAGAGAGACGATTTATCACATCCATATCATCAGAACTAAGCACGCCTAGACCTCTAAGAAGGATCCACGAATAGCATAATGCAGTTAACTTGTCCCTAGATTGATTTACTTGTCGATAAAATGCCCCTTTACTAATAGTAAACTGGGAGTCTGTAAGGTTCTTACGTTTTAAAATAATTTCAATTTGTCTCTCTGTAAATAGAGATTTTTTTATAATTTGTCTAATAATATTACCAAAATTATCATCAGAAGGTTTGCTCATAGCTATACAATTCTGTATTACTTTATTCAATTAAACTTTTAATCAATAGATATTCAACCATCCATATGCAAAAGACTGAAGGCTATCTTCATACTACTAGAAAGAAAAAAGGAACACTACTCTTTGTATTAATTGATTCTGAAAATTCTGCAGGACGCTCAGCCTCAACTCTAGCAAAGGAAGCCGAAAAAAATGGGGCGTCAGCAGTTCTGGTTGGAGGTTCATCAGCTACTGATCAACTAACCATGACTGAGACAGTAGCTAGCATCAAAAAAGCAATCAAAATTCCTGTAATTCTCTTTCCTGGCAATGTTACAGGTGTCGTTCCTGGAGCAGATGCAATACTTTTTAGCTCACTTTTGAACTCGGATAATCCATACTTTATCTCACAAGCTCAAGCCTTAGGAGCACCAAGCGTTCTAAGATTTGGCCTTGAAGCACTCCCTACAGCCTATATCATTATTGGTGAAGGAACTACGGTTTGGCATGTAGGTTCAGTAAGAACAATTCCATTTGACAAGCCAAGTTTAGCAGTCATGTATGCTCTTTCTGCCCAATTCATGGGAATGCGATTTGTATATCTCGAAGCAGGCTCTGGAGCCAAATATAATGTACCACCTGAAATGGTTGCAGCCGTAAGGAAGCTTTTCAAAGGATTTCTGATTGTAGGAGGAGGTATTCGTAGCCCAGAAACTGCTGAAGAGATAGCTAAAGCAGGTGCAGACGCTATTGTCATTGGTACTTTCATTGAGAAGGGTGGAAGTTTTAAGACCATTTCCGATATCGTAAAAGCCATCCAATCTGTAAGGAAATAACATGTCAGAGAACCTAGCATTGAGACTAAAGGAAGTCCCAATGCCTCAAGACTACTTTAACTATTATACTAAAATATCTGAAGAGGTTTTTACCATTTTTGAACAAGCCGCTTCTGCCAAGGCAACACTTGCAGATTCTTCTGGGATGGTAGAACCAAAGATTGCTTTTGATCTTGCAGACCGTGTATCCAAAATGCACGACATTGATGTAACTGATAATCTACGAGCTCTCATTCAAAATACTCCAAAAGAATTAGCTGCTCTAAAACTTGCAGAGGATATTGCACAGGGCAAGTATTCTGGACCTGATACAGATCTTCAAACAAAACTTGATCTTGCTGTACGTGTAGCTCTAGCTATCGTTACCGAAGGAGTAACTATTGCTCCTCTTCAGGGAATAAGCGAAGTTAAGATAAAGAAAAACGCAGACGGTTCTGAATATCTCTCTGTATCATTTGCAGGTCCTATTAGATCAGCAGGAGGTACAGAAGCTGCTGCTACAATGCTAATTGCAGATCATGTGAGAAAGATAGCTGGACTTGGAAAATATCAAGCAAACTCATTTGATGATGAGACTGGAAGATTTGTAGAAGAATTAAGAGTATACGAAAGAGAAGTTGGAAGTTTTCAATTTCATATTCCTGATCAAGATGTGGTTAGTGTTATCTCAAATCTTCCAGTTGAACTTGATGGTGTAGATACGGACTTGGCAGAAATTGTAAGCCATAGAAACATGGTAAGAATAGGTACCAATAGAGTGAGAGGAGGAGCCCTTCGTGTACTAAACGACGGTCTAATTGGCAGATCTCGTAAACTACTCAAACTTATAGAATTATACAAACTTGATGGTTGGGATTGGCTTAAGGATTTGAAAGGAGCAATCCAAACAGGTGATGCAGATGCAGCGGCTCATCGAATGAGGGAAGTGATTACAGGAAGGTCTGTTCTTTCCATGCCTAAGAAGCTTGGAGGATTTAGGCTAAGATATGGTCGTTCATGTAATACAGGATTTGCCTCAATTGGCATTCATCCTGTAGTTGCAGAGATCTTGGATCATGCTATAGCTGTAGGAACCCAGATTAAACTTGACGTTCCTGGAAAAGCCTCTACAGTAGCCTTTGTAGATTCTATTGATACACCCATTGTTAGACTAACTAACGGTAATGTCGTAAAAATTAAAGACACTGCCCATGGGATTCATCTCAAACCGCAGATTGCAAAGATTTTGCATCTTGGTGACATTTTGATTAGCTATGGAGACTTTCTAGAAAATAATGCTGAGCTTGTACCAACTGGCTATGTAGAAGAATTTTGGGTCCAAGAACTACTAGACAAAGTAACAAAGTACGAACCAAATGATACCGAACTTCTAAGCTATGTAACCAAGATACCAGATCTGGATGAAGCATTTAGAATATCATTGAATTTTGGTATTGGCCTTCATCCTCAATATCTCTATTACTGGGATCAAATTACAACTGAAGAATTTGAAAAAATTCTAAAACCACAAAGTGTAGAATCAGACCTTATCATTTATTCTGTTGATGCAAAAGACATTTTAGAAAAACTTGGTGTTCCACATGAAGTAGCAGGTGATACACTTCTTCTAAAAAATATAGAAGCCAAGATATTCTTCTATTTGTTATTTAGAAAACCAATTCAACTTGAAAGAGATCTTACTGTTACTCAAATCATAACCCAATCATCTGGAATACGAATTCCAAATAAATTTTCAACATCTATTGGAGTAAGAGTTGGAAGACCTGAGAAAGCTGCATTAAGAAAGATGAAACCTCCTGTTCATACTTTATTTCCAGTTGGAAATAAGGGTGGAGCATCACGCGATTTGTTAAAGGCTGCAAAGCAGCCAGACTTTTACTGTAACATATACAATAGATTTTGTAAAAATTGTAACGTTCCTACTATTAGCATAGCATGTCCCAAATGTAAAACAAAAACAAGCGCAATTTTCATATGTAAAAAATGTAGAGATGAACTTGAGACCAATTATTGTGCAAAATGTAAATCACGAGCATATGGTCATTCATACCGTTCGTTTCCTCTCAAAGATCTCTTGAATGCTGCACAAGAGAGAACTGGATTTAGAGCCCAAGAGCCATTCAAAGGTGTAAAAGAGCTCATAAATCAAGACAGGGTACCTGAACCACTTGAAAAGGGTCTGATAAGGCAAAGTCTTGGACTTAATGTCTTTAAAGATGGAACAATTAGGTTTGATACAACAAACGCTCCGCTATCACACTTCAAACCTTCCTGGATTGGAACCACTCCGCAGAAATTAGTTGAATTGGGATATACCCATGATACAAATGGAAATCCACTTGAAAACTCTGATCAACTTGTTGAACTTAGAGTTCAAGATGTTGTAATTCCAAAAGAATGTGGAGATAGTCTTGTTTTTGTCTGTCAATACATAGATAGAGAACTTTCAAAGCTTTTTGGGCGTTTGCCATTTTACAATGTCAAGACTACTGATGATCTAGTAGGACATCTCATCATTGGTCTTGCACCACATACATCAGTTGGTATAGTGGGTAGAATAATTGGATATACCAATACACAAGTATGTCTTGGAACTGCAGTATGGCATTCTGCAAAAAGACGTGATGCTGATGGCGACGCAGATTCTATTATGTTACTAATGGACAGTCTACTTAATTTTTCAAGATTATTTTTGTCTGATAGGATAGGTGGATTAATGGATGCACCATTACTTGTTCAGCCTATTGTAATTCCTCAAGAAGTGCAAAGACAGGCTCACAACTTTGAAGTTGTAAAAGCATATCCACTTTCATTCTTTGAAGCTACTCTTAGAAAAGATAAAGCAAGTGAGATAAAAGATGTTGAGATACTTAAATCAAGATTAGAGACAGAAAGACAATTTCTTGGACATGATTTTACACATTCTACATCTACCTTGACTACATCAAAATCAAGAAGTGCCTATTCTACACTTGGTTCATTACTTGAGAAACTTGACATGCAGATTAGAACTGCAGATATCATTAATGCAGTTGATCCAAGTGAGGTAGTTTCAATGGTGATGACTACTCATCTGCTTCCTGATATAATGGGCAACCTTCGAGCTTATTCTGCTCAATCTTTTCGATGTACTGCGTGTGGTGCAAGCTACAGAAGAATTCCACTTGCTGCAAAATGCCTTGAATGTGGACATAAGCTAATTCAGACCATGACTAGGCCATCTGTACAAAAATATCTCAAGCTTGCAAAAAGAATGCTCGATAAATACACAATTTCACCATATCTTAGAGGAAGAGTACTTTCACTCTTAGACGAATTAGAGCTAGTCTTTGGTAAAGAAGAGAGCAATCAATCTATTCTTACAGATTTTGCCTAACGAATTTTTATGTAATCATAGCCGCCATGCTTACTTTCAAAGCAATAGCGAACCTTCTGAAAGTCTTTTCTAAATTTCTTGACTTGTGTTGCTATCTTTTTCTTGTCTTTTTTATCTACTACAACCTTTTTGATAAATTCGGCTACTTCTTCCATATCTGATTCTTTCATTCCAAGACGTGTCAGTTCTGCAACACCAAGTCTCATTCCACCTGGATGGAAATAGTTGCGTCCAGCTTTGATATCTCCTGGTATGAGTTGCCTGTTTACGATGATGTTTGCCTTTTCAAGATCTGCTTCAATTGTTCCACCGTCACCAAATGAAAGTACATTTACTACTATCTGATGAGATTTTGTAAATCCACGTTTTTCACCAAGTACTGAAAAACCAAATGAGTGAAGGGTCTCTGCAAGTGCTTTTGCGTTCTTTATGACCTGTACTGCATATTTTTTACCAAATTCTAACATCTCTGCATAAGCAATTGCCTTTCCTGCCATGTGATGTAAGTGATGATTACTAGTCATTCCTGGAAATGTTGCTTTTTTGATACTTTCACCATATTTTTCAAATGAGCAAATCATTCCACCCTGTGGACCAAACAAAGTCTTATGTGTACTCATTGTCATTGCATCTGCCCCTTCTCTTAGAGGATCTTGGAATTGTCCACCAGCAATGAGACCTGCAACATGTGCACCATCATAATTTACAAACATATTATACCCTTTTAGAAAATCTGCAAGTTCTTTTACTGGGTGTGGAAACAAAAAGACTGAACCACCAAACATTGCTAATTTAGGAATTTTTCCAGCCTTTTCAAGTTCTTGTACTTTTTGTTTTGTCTTATCAACATCAATTGTCATCTCTTCCACATCAAATGGATAGAACTCAATGTCTAATCCATGAACAAGACCTGCAGTACCTGCATGTTCTTTCTTACCATGTGATATATGACCACCAGATGGAATTGAGGGAGCAAGCATTACATCTCCTGGATTTGAAAATGCCGAATAAATGGCTAGATTTGCAACAACACCTGAAATTGGTCTTACATCTACAAATTCTGCCTTGAATAGTTTTTTTGCTAATTCCATGCACTTGAATTCTACCTTGTCGATGTAGGTACAACCAGCATAGACTCGCTCACCTGGCCAACCTTCTGCATATCTGTTAGCAAAGTCAGAAACTGTTGCCTCACGTACTGCAGGACTTGTAACATTCTCACTTGCAATTAGAGGAATCGAATCTGCAAACCATTGATTGTGAGTCTTAAGCAAAGAAAGTACTTCGTCGTAAGATGATCGTGGTGAAGAACGAGACATGTCTAGTTCGAACAGTTTTCCTAATTTAAAAACATCGTTCAGAATTGGTTGAAAATTATCTATTTCAAGTGTAAATGCTTTTGATCTACATAAGACATAATAAGGGAAAATCGACCTCTTGCAAATATGTCTATTCAATCTTCTGCTGGCGGTATACCGGTTATTATTTTAAAAGACGGTGCTCAACAAACCAAGGGTCGTGACGCACAGAAGAACAATATTGCTGCAGCAAAACTGATTGCTGAAATTGTTTCTTCAAGTCTTGGTCCACGAGGAATGGATAAAATGCTTGTTGATTCCTTAGGTGACGTTACAATTACAAATGATGGTGCTACTATTCTAAAAGAAATTGATGTTCAACACCCAGCTGCAAAAATGCTTGTTGAGATCTCAAAAGCAACTGATAATGAAGTGGGAGACGGAACAACTTCGGCTGTAGTTCTTGCAGGAGCATTATTAGAAAATGCCGAGTCTTTAATTTTACAAGATGTACATCCAACAATTGTCGTTGACGGTTATAGAAAAGCTGCACAAAAAGCAGTAGAACTCTTAGAAAAGATTGCCGATAAAGTATCTGCAACTGATAAAGATGTACTTGAAAGAATTGCAAGAACATCAATGCAGACAAAACTTGTCAGAAGAGATTCTGCAAATCTTGCCGATATGATTGTAAAATCTGTAATTGCCGTAGCCGAGAAAAAAGGTGATGGTTATCTAATTGATATTGATGATATTAAGGTAGAAAAGAAAGCAGGTGGTTCTATCAAGGACTCTACTCTTACCAAAGGAATAATCCTTGACAAGGAAATTGTTCATAGTGGTATGCCAAAGAAAATTGATAATGCAAAGATTGCACTAGTCAATAACGCACTTGAGATAGACAAAACCGAGTTTGATGCCAAGATAAACATAACAAATCCACAACAGATGAAATCATTTCTTGATGAAGAACAAAGAATGATCAAAAACATGGTTGACAAGGTAATTGCTTCAGGCGCAAATGTTCTATTCTGCCAGAAAGGAATTGATGACATGGCACAACATTATCTTGCAAAAGCTGGAATACTTACAGTAAGAAGAATAAAAGAAAGTGATATGACAAAACTTGCAAAAGCAACGGGAGCTAGAATGATAAGCAATCTTGATGATCTATTTGAAAAAGATCTTGGTGCTGCTGAAATAGTAGAAGAAAGAAAAGTAGAAAACGATAAATGGACTTTCATTGAAGGTTGCAAACATCCAAAAGCAGTCACTCTTCTTCTAAGAGGCGGTTCTCAACGAGTAGTTGATGAAGTAGAAAGATCAGTTCATGACGCATTAATGGTTGTAAAAGATGTAATGGAAAAACCATTCATAGTGGCAGGTGGAGGAGCTCCAGAAACTTATGCTGCAACAAAATTACGTGAATGGGCAAAAACACTTGAAGGCAGAGAACAACTCGCAGTAGAAAAATTTGCAGATTCTTTAGAAGTAATCCCAATTACACTTGCTGAGAATGCTGGAATGGATCCAATTGATACATTAGCATCATTACGATCAAAACAACTCAAAGGAAACAAATGGACAGGTATCGATGTTATGAAAGGTCAAGTTGCAAGTATGCATACTACTGATATCTTTGAACCACTCTCTGTCAAGATCCAAATAATTACATGCGCAACTGAAGCTGCATGTATGATATTAAGAATCGATGATGTAATTGCCACTGCAAAATCTGCAGGAGGACCACCGCCAGGAGCTGAAGGTATGGGAGGCATGGGCGGAATGGGTGGTATGGGAGGCATGGGCGGAATGGGTGGTATGCCACCAATGGATATGTAATTAAAAAAATCCATATTTCTCTCAAAGGTTTATTTGACTATTCTAGATAGGAATTCTATGCAGTTAGGTGGAACTAAAATTCTAGCCGGTGCAAAATACATCTATCTGGTAGCATTCTTTGCATTGCTTTCCGGAATGTTCTATCCTATAATTACTCACAGTAGTTGGTATCTTGTAATCACGGGAACTTTAATTCTCTTTGTAGGCCTTGCAGGAACTGTTTCTATATACAAAGCAGCTACTGCTGAAAAGCACAAGAAAGCCTATCTCATTATTGGTTTGGCTGTAACTTCACTTGCATTGTTCCTTGTATACGGTGCAATAGGAAAAATCTAGATATCAAAATAAAGATAGAATTCATGTGGATGAGGTCTTATTGAAACCTCATGATCATCTGCTCTTTCTATCTCAATTAATTTATCAAGTGTTTCATTTGAGAAAACTGGTGAGAGGAACTTTCTATCACTCTCTAATTCATTAAGTGCTTCTCCCAAAGTTGCAGGTAAATCTTTAATTCCTTTTGCAATTCGTTGAGACTTGGTCAACTTGAATATGTCTTCATAGACTGGATCTCCGGGATCCATTTTCTTTTTAATTCCATCTAATCCTGCTGCTTGAACTGCTGCAAATACTAGATATGGATTAGATGAGGGATCAGGAGCTCTGAACTCAATTCTCTTAATCTTGGCATATTTTTCTCCCCTGAAATGAGATGGAATTCTAATTATTGCAGATCTATTACTTGCACTCCATGCAATATACACTGGTGCTTCATAACCTGGAACTAATCTGTGATAAGAGTTTGTTGTAGGTGCAACAATTGCAGATAATGCTCTTGCATGATTCATAATTCCTCCGCAATAATATCTTGCTAACTGACTGACTTCTTCTTTGTCATCTTTATCAAAGAACATATTCTTGTCACCTTTCCACAAGCTGACATTTGTATGCATTCCAGAACCTGCATCCATTGAGATTGGTTTTGGCATCATAGTTGCAACTTTGTCATACTTTTTAGCAATGTTTCTAATAACATACTTGTAAGTCTGAGCGCCATCTGCAGAATTGGTTAGAGTATCATATCTAATATCGATCTCACATTGCCCGGCAGTAGCTACTTCATGATGATGATTGTCACATAAAATACCAAAAGATTCATTCAAGCACTCGACACAGTCATTTCTAAATTCTGTTAATGTATCGGCTGGTGTACTTGGATAGTATCCTTTCTTTAATGCCATTGGGTATCCCTTTCCATCTTGACTCCATGGTGCCTCCTTGGATTCTATTGAATACGATTGGCCTTTGTATGGAGTAAGTACATCCCAAGTAATTTTATCAAATACAAAAAATTCTACCTCTGGACCCCAGTAACTATTGTCAAATCCCTGAGTTTGTAGGTACTTCTCAGTTTTTTGAGCAATGCCTCTTGGGTCAGATTCTAGTCTGCCTTTATTTCTACTCTTATAAACATCACAAATCAATCTGGCAGTTTTTGCATTTTCCATCCAGGGAATTAATGCAAAAGTACTAGGATCTGGTTTTAAGACCATATCAGAATCTTCTATTGTCGCAAATCCTACAATCGAAGAACCGTCTAGTTTTGGAAGTCCATCTTGCATTTGTTGTGGGGTAAATAGATTTGCAGAAATTGTAGTATGATGGAATCTACCTCTAAGACCTGTAAATTGTAAATCGATAAATTTTATCTGATCATGCTTAATTTTTGAGAAAACATCTTCAGAAGTATAAGAAACTGGTACTGGTTCTCCACCAATCACTTTATATGGCAATTTTGCACCTTGATCATAACACAAAGGGGTCTATGATTTAAGTATTGTTGGATATGGAAATGTCAGAAATAAAAATTGATGTAAATTCATTATATGCTATTCTTCTTCGCGAAGTAGAAAACGACTCAGTTCAGGAGGTAGATCCTAACCTATATCATAATATTGCAGAATTTCTTGGTAACTTAAAAAATCATGATTATGATGGAATAGAATCAAAGATTACTGAATCACTAGTAAAAATGATAACAGAAATGACTTCGATTCTTTTGAAGATCAGAATTGAAAAGGCGACATCTCTGGATGAAATTGATTATTCAAATTTACTTGATGAAGAGAGATTTATTTTAGATTCTGAAGATGAACTACGACAAAGAAAGGATACTATTCTTTCTGCAACACTCAATGGAAGATTAAAACTTCTTGAGACGGTAGGACAAAATCATCGAGCTAGAGCAATTGTAATTCGATTTCTCAAACCAATAGATCAGATAATGGGTACAGATTTACAGACATACGGACCATTTGAATCAGAAGATGTTGCCACTTTACCATTTGAAAATGCACGCTCATTGATTGAAAAGAAAGTAGCAGTAAAGGTAAGCTGGGAAGACTAGAAATTAGACAATCTTCTATTATGAGATAACATGCATAACGGAATAGACCTAGACGTATACTTTCTAATTATACTGTATCCTGTTGCTGGATTATTTATTATAGAAATGATCTGTAGAGCAATCAGGATCATCCCAAATTGGACAAAACTCCTAACTCAAGCCGTGATGTGTGTGGGTTTTGGAATAGCATATCTTACAATGACTGTTGCTCATTGGCTAACAGCTGGGGTATTACTTGCCTTGGCATTTGCGCTGTTTTATCAGGCAAGACTTTCAAAACTTAATCCTCAGAAAGTAATGTATTAACCAAATCTTCCAAAAATTCGCTTGATGAAACTCTGTCTACCTATTCCTTTTGTTCTCTGAATCTTTTTTTCTCCAAATTTCTTTGCTCTTATTTGGAATAACTTTACACATCTATGATCTTCTGGTAATCGGTGTTCTGCACAAAACTTGTCTTTACAATAATTGCATTCAAAAGGTAAGTCCTGTTTTTTTCCACAATAGGCGCAGTCAAATTGTTCCACAATTATAATTAATTAAGATACTAAATCAGTGTTCGTAAGAAAAACTATTTTCATAATGAGACATCCATTAACAAAACTTATTTACGCAAGACAGCAAGATGAAGAACAGTTTTCAATATGATAAAAGGTCATGTAGCTGTAATAACGGGCGCTAGTAGCGGAATAGGCTATGCTACTGCTCTTGCTATAGCAAAAGCTGGTGCAAAAGTTGTAGTTGGTGCTAGAAGAATTGAGAAGTTAGAGCAACTCAAAAAAGATATAGAAAAAATCGGGGGAGAATGTATTGCAGTTTCATGTGATGTAACAAAACGCACTGATTGTGAAAATTTGATTAATACTGCTATAAAAAAATGGAATAAGGTAGACATTCTAGTAAATAATGCAGGATTAATGCCTCTGAGTTTTGTTAAGAATCTCAAAGTAGATGAATGGGAACAAATGATTGATGTAAACATCAAAGGGGTAATGTTTTGCACCTCATCTGCAATTCCTCATATGATAAAACAAAATTCTGGCCATATTGTAAATATTTCATCAATTGCAGGAAGAGTAGTTTTTCCTGCAGGTAGTGTTTATTGTGCAACTAAATTTGCAGTATGGGCTTTTAGTGAAGGACTTCGACAAGAACTATCTGTTAAAAACAACATCCGAGTTACAACAATAGAACCAGGAATAGTGAGTACTGAACTTACAAATACTATCACTGACAAATCTCTCGAATCATTTGTAACACACTCAAAAACAATTCAATCTCTCAAAGCTGAAGATATTGCAAATTCTATAATGTTTGCACTTGAATCCCCTCCTCACATGAATGTAAATGAAATTGCAATTAGGCCTACTACGCAAGAAAAGTAGTTTCGATACATTGCCATGAGACCAATTAATGTTGTAATTTTAGGAGGAGGCTTTGGAGGTCTTGCCGCAGCAAACGAATTACGAGAGAATCTTCCTCAAGATGTACGAATTACAATAATTGATAAAAAAGATTGGTTCATGATGGACCTTGTGAAGCTTTGGATAATTAATGGTACAAGAGAATTTGAATTATCTAAGAGACCACTAGAAAGTATCACAAAGAAAGGTATTGAGTTTGTAAATGAAGACGTAATGAAGATAGATCCTATTGGCAAACTAGTCCGAACAAAATATAGACAATTTCATTATGATTACTTGATAATAGCACTAGGTGTTGAACTTGCACCAGAGAAAATTCAAGGTCTGAAAGAAAATAGTTTCATCCTTTATGATATCAATGATGTTCCAAAAATTAGAGATACCCTAAGACAAATGAAATCAGGCAAGATTGCAATTGCAATTACTGGTCTTCCATACAAGTGTCCTCCTGCTCCATTTGAGGCCGCCCTTCTGATAAGGTCTGTTCTTGAAGAAACAGGAGCAAGTGATTCTGTTACAATGGATTTCTACAGTCCAACACCAATTACACTTCCTGCAGGAGGACCACAGGTAAGTGAAGAAATATTTCAAATTCTAAAATCCAAAAAGATAGAGTTTCATGGAAATCATAAAACCATGGAAGTTGAACCAAATAAAATAAAATTTGAAAATGGAGAGACAAGCTTTGATGTTCTAATTTCAATTCCTCCTCATAAGGTTCCTGCAGTGGTAATAGAATCAGGCTTTGCAGAAAATGGAAAGTTTGTAGTAGTGGATAAAACTTGCACAACAAAATATGAAAATGTATACGCAATAGGTGATGTCAATCAAATAATGGTAACTGATAAAATTGCTGTACCAAAAGCAGGAATTTTTGCCGAAGCCGAAGGGATAACAGTTGCAAGAAATATAATCTCACAAATAAAAAACGAACTGAAAAATGCAATCTTTGATGGAAAAGGAGGATGCTTTTTAGAAACTGGAAAGGGAACTGCGGGCTATCTTCAAGTTGACATGTTTGCAACTCCAGATCCGCTAACTCAATTACAATCTTCATCAACAGAACACTTTTCAGAAAAAGAAAAGTTTGAACAAGAAAGATTGAAAAAGTGGCTTTAGATTTTAAGATAGAAAATTCTTGACAGCAATTTAATCCCACAATTTAATAATTTCAACAATAGCCAGCACCTTGAGGGGGCCGTAGTCTAGCTTGGTATGATACTAGCCTGGGGTGCTAGAGGTCGCCGGTTCAAGTCCGGCCGGCCCCACCATGAGACAAATCATGAGATTTTGTCATTATTTACAATCTACTTACTAATGTCAATTTGTCAAGCCATTTTTTGTAGAATTATACTTGTAACTAATCATGGGAAAAAGAAAATTCACTATTGACCTTGGTGATGAGAAAATTGAGGTAGAAGGACATCAACACAAAAATGTTGCAATCAAATATCTCATGAAGCGACGAAGATCTCTTCTCATGACAAGAGACAAAGAAAAGGTAGAGAAACTCTTTGAAGCTGTACCAAAAACAATTTCAATAGTGGGTGGTCACCTGATTAAATCCTACAAGATAAACTGGGAAAGAGAAGGAACAACAGAATTTGAAGGTTCTAGATTTGTCTTTACCTTAACTGATC
>JANXYF010000067.1 GCA_025350175.1 Nitrosopumilales archaeon
AGAGCCTCTAATGTTAAATTGCCTGCATCATATGCGCCAACTGCTTCATAAACATCTTGAACTGTAACTTGTTTTCCCTCATAGACTCCTGGCATGATTGTACCGCCATACGCAAAGACTGATGGCAAGTTAAGACGCGCCATTGCCATCATAGTACCTGGAAGGCTCTTGTCACAACCTGCAATTCCGACCAGTCCATCATACTGATGAGCTCTTACCATCAATTCAATAGAATCTGCAATAATTTCTCTGCTGACAAGAGATGATTTCATACCTTCATGTCCCATTGCAATTCCGTCACTTACTGCAATTGTTGAAAATTCTCTTGGGGTGCCACCTGCATTTTCTACTCCTGCCTTTGCATGAGTTGCCAGTCTTCCAAGATGGATGTTACATGGAGTAGCTTCATTTCCACTATGTGATACTCCGATGAATGGTTTTCCTAAATCATTATCGTCCAGACCCATTGCTTTGTACATGGCTCTATGTGGGGCCCTTGCTGTACCTTCGACTACGTTTCTACTTGATATCTCCATTATTGTCACTATCTTTTACGTCCCCTATTTTATACATTCTAGGTTAACTCTCTTTGAATCCATGCACTAACATTAAGTTAAACGTCCAAAAGAATCAATTCTACTGAGTTTTTAATAGATGGATTCATTGAATCCTTGACATGAATAAAAATGGGCCATATCTTATTGTGCTTTTATCCATTATTGCAGCATCTGTAGTAATTCCTGCTTATGCCGAAGTGACTTCACTTCAAACCAGTTCCCCGTTTTACAAAGGTGGAGATACGATCCAGTTTTCTGGAACTACTCTGAGTACTGATCCTCCTAACGTTACTATTGTAATTTTTGATCCAAATGGGAAATTTTTATCACTCGTATCAGGAATAACCGATAGCAATCACGCATTTCAGGCAAGTGTAAATACTGGTACTCAAATTAACATGCAACTATTCTCTGTTAAAGGAGTATACAATGCAACTGCTTTTATTGCAAATCAAGCGGCTGGCAAAACTGTTAATTTTGTCGTTTCACCTGACGGTTCACCTGCGTTTCCATCCTCTCCTACAAACTTGGTAGTCACTCCTGCCTCAGCATCTGAAGTTGATCTTAGCTGGACCGCTCCCCAAAATAATGGTGGTTTACAAATTACTGGATATAAAATTGAAAGAAATGACGGAAATGGCTTTAATGTAATTGCAAACTCTCCTACGACAACTTATCAGGATAAAAATCTGGTTCCTAATCCCGAACACTCGTACCGTGTATCTGCAATTAACTCGGCAGGTTCAAGTGTTCCTTCTAATATCGCTCCCGTAATGATGCCGTCTTCTCCAACCCCTACTCAAACTCAACCTAATACACCAAATACAACTACGTCTTCTGATCAAAACTCAAACCAACCTCAAATGTCCATAGATCAACAAATTCAAGAAAGAATTGCTGCTGCAAAGAAATTACAAGAACTGCTTAATGGCCAACAATCAAGTCCTTCTAATACTCAATCCAATCCGCCATCTAGTCAACCACAAAATTCCCAGCAAACTGTTCAACTCAATGAAAGTATTGGTGTAAATGATAACGCAGCTAATCTAGGTTCTAAGAAATCTAATAGTATTTCAGCAAGCAATTTGACACTGAACAATTTTGCAAATTTTGATATTAAGACAATACTGTATCCAGCAATTTCGCTTATAGGGATTGGAATAGTTGTTGCAATACTCTATTCAAGAAAGAAGCGAAAACTTGGCACTGTTGTCATGGAATCAAAAGAGGCGCATCTTCCAGTTGAACAAACCTTTGAGAAAAAAGATGAAGACTATGCATTGACCATTCTAAAAAATAGACTGGCAAAAGGGGAACTCACTGTAGATGAATTCAAAAAACTAAAAGATGAATTGTCAGAGCCTTAGGTAATTAGTTTTAATCCGTCTACTCTTGTCAACTGATCATTGATTTGAGTATCGTTCTCATTACCATATGATATCAGTAATCTGTCTTGGTCTTTGAAGACATAGTCTTTCATATCTGGTACCTGGTGATGATTTACAAAGAACTTCAATGTATACTTGTCATTAGTACAAAATGTACGTTGGTCTGGGAATGTAAAACATTTGTCATCCAATCCAATTTTTAGTGTGCCAAAGAGAAATCCCATGGTTACATTTGCGGCATGCATGTGAACTGTCTCACCATTTCCTTTTTCAAAATGGATGTATGGACTCTTTAGTTGATATGCAGTAGAAGTGAAATCAAACTGTTGACCATAAATTAAGACTAGTAATCCTGCATGGATGTGAATTCCTCCAAGAGGTCCTGAACCTGGGGGCATTCCTTTTGGTAATACATGTGATGATAATTCATAGAAATTATAACTGGATATTCCAAGTACTGCAACAATTCCTGCCAAGATGCCTATTGCTATTGCCTTGTTTCTAAATTGGGTCTTTTGTCGTTTTTCATAAAAACTCTCTCTTTCCTGTACTCGCTCTTCTCTATCTTTTTTTCCCATTTGACGATACAAGTCAAAATTTTACCCTAAATAACAGTATCTGACATGGGACGAATATAGTTTCAAGATTTCATGAAGGTGAGTATAAATAAAATATGCTGTGTCAAAAGGCATGGACTGCATCTTCTGCAATATTGTTAATAAAAAACAAGATGCTCATATAATATTTGAAGATGAAACCCATATTGCAATTATGGACAAGTATCCAATACAAAAGGGTCATTCTCTAGTGATGCCCAAATTACATCATGAAAAAATTATTGACATGTCAAATGATGAAGTTGGTGCACTTTTTTCTAGAGTGCCAGTAATTGCGCGTGGTATACTTGCAGCGACAGGTGCAGACGGATTTAACATTGGACAAAATAATGGAAGATCGGCCAATCAGATAATCCCACATGTACACGTTCATATAATTCCAAGATATCAAAAGATAGGGAATTCTTGGGCAAGAAGGATGATTACTACAAATGATGATCTTGACGAATTGGCAAAAACTATTCGAAATGGAATATTATCAAGATAATTCTGTTACTACTGAATCCATGTCTGATTTTGTCAGACCAACATGCTTTTTGGCATCGTTTCTTGAAATTATTTTTCCATTCTGAAATACTATCATTGTGGGTACTGCCTGAATGTTGAATCTGTCCCAGAGTGGATTTTCATCCTCATCCATAATTGAACCAATCTTGTTTACATTCTCAATTTTTGCAGCCTCAAAAGTTGGTTTGAAATTGGAACAATATGGACACCATGTGGCATAAAAGAGAACGACTGTCTTTTTGTCTGATTTTAATACTTTGGAATCAAATTCCTCCGGTGTTACATGTTCCATAAATTTGCGTGAAATTTTAAAATATTTAGAGGTATGGTTTTAGAAATTTATTCATAATTCCTGATTTGTGTTTTCCATGGCCAATTCTGTATGTGATAAAACCATTCTTTATTGCAAAATTGTCCAACGATACGGGATATTCCTTTGAAAGCCCCTCTTCATCTGATGTTAATTGATTGAATGGAAAATATGCCAGAGTTTGTACATCTGAATGATTATCATTTATCCCGTATGCAAGATGTGATATCTCTACTTCATATCTGATTGGATATGGAATACTTCCTACTCTGTTATGCCACTCGAGGCCTGTAAAATTCCTAGTCATGGTAAAATCAAACGAATCTATATTTTGTTGTAAAGTAAATGAATCCGTCTCTCCAGATGTCTCATCTTTTAGATGGTATGAAATTCTCTGCTCCGTTGGAATCATTATAATTTGCCGTAGATATGAATGGCCAACTATTGGTTTGATCTTAAACTCGTATTGATTTACTCCTCCAAATATGGCATGAAATTTGCCGTTGTCATTAAATGAGCAAATAAGATTTAGTTCAACAGGAATTTGCTGCGCATTAAACAATTCTAAAAGATACAGCATCCATGATTTATCAGGAATCTGATTTCCTAAATCTGATACTATTGTAATGACATCTGAAACTGCAGTGACTTGAGGTGGAAATGATAACATGGTATCGTTGTGAACATAACAATGTGATCCTAGCCAGAAATGCAAGACTAATCTGAGTTCTAAATAATATTTACTAGCTATTGAATGCTAGTGCATACTCTTGAATTTACTATCAAAAGTTAATTTCTATATGATTTATTATATTTTGAAAAATTACTGATTGGGGTTGTATCTTAAAAATGCACCAACTTTTCCTATACTTGAAAGCATTGCACCATACTCTGTCGATCCTGTAATGACCTCAACTTTTGCACCTGTCTGACCTGCAACAAGATCTAGGTAATCTACAATGTCTCGCTCAGTTGATTCCAAGTCCATACTTTTACAGCCAGGACAAGGCTGACTAAGTAACTGCTGTATTCTTGGAATTACCTTTGGACGCTCTAAAATCTCAGTCTGGACATTTTGGCATCTTCTACATGTAATGTCAATTTTTCGCAGGTTGGTGTCATCTGTAACTAGTACTGTTTCTACCACGTTTCTTTTCATGAGATCGATAATTTCATTGAGGCCATAAGTTGCAAGACCGTTTGAAAAATGTATGTCTTTGAATAGTTTATCAACAAGTTTTTTCTCTTCGACCATTCTGTAATCTGTAAGAACATCTTGGGCCTTGACAAATGCCTCACGTACTCCTTCTGAACCGGCATAAGAACAATCAAGAGTTGCAAGAATGTTATTTTGTAATCTATATTCTAGATAATTTTCTCTCAAGAAATTCTCTTTTGTAGGTCCGGGTCCTGAAACTATGAGTCCCTTTACTGGATAAATGTCGATAAAATATTCTCTAGTTACATGTGCTACTCTGTTATAGTAATCATTAAGCTCCATCTCTCTGAGTCTTTCAAATCTTCTGGCAGACTGGCCTCCCTGTCTATGTTTTCCTGCAACCCCTGATGATGTCTCTGATAACACATCTAGCTTGTCCCCGCGCAATAATCCCCATCCTGCATCTTTTGCATCAATTGCTAAAAATCCAATCATGTTGTCATCTCTTAACATTTCTTTGAGAAGATCTACGTGAAAGTGATCATCACATCTGTATAGAAATGTCTGCAATTCCTTTGGAGGCTCGATTTCAAATAATTTTATAACCTCACTTCCAATTGGTCCTCCACCTTCTGGTGGCAATGCACCACAAAACATAACCAGCCCCTTGTCAGGAGATGATT
>JANXYF010000079.1 GCA_025350175.1 Nitrosopumilales archaeon
CAGCTAGTCTATGCTAAAAAAACTCGAGGCCAAGAATACGTTGTATTTCCATGGGATAGATTGGAATCTCAAAGAGCACCAAAATCTGCTAAAGATTAAGTATCAGAATATTATTGAAAAAACATGAATCCATTTGCATGTTCGAAATGTTTTGTAGGGTAGGCCCGGAGAACTGATATCATGTCCAAAATGTAGTCAGGAATTCTGCGGTACCTGTTTTAAACAACATATCCACTAAATCAAAAAATAAGTAGTGGTCTTTGATCCATGATATCATGGCAGCTTTTGGAGGAGACGATGTTGATACTCTAGCTTTAATGTTTGATAAACTACAATACATTTTCAGGGGGTATGACTCGTATATCCAGGCATTTACTGAAATGCAAACATTGTACAAACAAGGCAAGTTGTCTGGGCGGGAATATTATCATGGTATGACTGATGCAGTTCTGAAATATTCTGCACTTGAATTTCTTGGACTAAAATCCATGTTTGAGATAAAAAAAGCACTGAATCGAATGAACAAGCCCTCCTCTACTGGTACTTCTGTACCTGTACTGACATCTGGAAATGCCATGGGGCAATCTGGTCCTCAAAATTCTATTGCCTCATTTATCAGTGCAAAAAGTCTTCCAGGTAGGGATGGTGTAACACAAACCTTGGAGAATGAAAAACACTGCCCCTCATGTGGAAAACTGGTACAGGCAACAACAAAGTTTTGTAAAGACTGTGGAAACAAATTCTAATTTGTTTGATATTTTATACATTAATTCAAGAACTAAATAATCCTCACTCTGAAAATGATTTGCGGATCGGTAGTCTAGCCTGGTTAGGATATCGCACTCACACTGCGGGGGTCGCTGGTTCAAATCCGGCCCGATCCACCATTGTACAGTTCTTTTTATGGTTCCGTCACGCATAGATGATAGGCATTGACGCAAGTGGAACGATAATTTGCAGTCCATAAAACAAAAACCCTCTTTTTTCTTTTTCAGCAAGCATTAGATGCAGAATTGAAGTAGTTGATTTTACAAATACCATGTTAAATTGAAAGATTTACGTATAAATGGAACCAAAAAATGCACTGTATGGTAGCATGTCCGGCCGGTCCATCTATTTCATATCAAGGACAATTGATCTTTCTTGCATGATCTTATTACTATGTTTTTGAGATGTGAATCTATTTGCGTTAGAACCCAACAATTCTTAATTCGCTAAATCCGATACTACTTTAAATTAAGGATCGAAGAAATTCTGGCATTGTTCAATTTGAGGTTTTTCAGTTTGAAAAAAAAGTTGTTAGTATTAGTTTTGACAGTATCCTTGATTTCTATAACACTGACTACCGTTTTATTTTTAAATTTTAATAATATACCATTATTTCAATTAAAACAAAATATTATTGGAATTGGTTTGGCATTGATGATTGTCATAAGTCTCATCACGATTTTTCTATCAAAGCGTCTTTCCGAGCCATTAACAAGACTTCGTGAGGCAGCTGATAAAATAGCAAAGGGAAATTTTAATGTTAGAACAAACATTAAAGCACATGATGAGATTGGGCAACTTTCCATATCTTTTGATTCTATGGCACAAAAGCTTCAAGAATTTATGATTGCAATAAATCTAAGAGAGGAAATCATACAAGAACAAGAAAATATTCTTTTACAATTTTCTCAGAAAAATGAAGACAGCTGTGTATGTATAATTGACATTGTACAATCTACAATGCTTACTGCTAGTTTGTCAAATGAACAAATCAAAAATTTTTATGAAATTTTCATTAATTCCATAGCTGAGATTGTAAAAAAATTCAATGGCATAGTGGTAAAAAACATTGGAGATTCATTATTATTTTATTTTAGAAAAATTGATTCTAATGATACAGATTATTTCAAAAATGTACTAGAGTGTTGCATGATAATAAGCGATTCAAATTCGGAATTAAATAAAAAAATGACTAAAGTAGGCCTTCCTGGAATCTCTTATCGCACTAGTATAGCTTATGGAACAATCAGTATTGCAAAGGTAGCTACATCATCAGTTGATGATATTTTTGGCGTGACTGTAAACAGATGCTCTAAGATAAATCGATTTGCCTTGCCTAACGGAGTAATTATTGGAAGTGATTGTTATGAAAAGGTGAAAACCTTCAATGATTACCAGTTTAGAAACATGAATGCTACAGTTGGAGCCCAATCAATTTATTCAGTATTTCTAGTTACTAGAAAATAACTATTTTATTTGGCATCACGGGTAAAAAAAATGAACTGGTATAAAATGGAACCAAAAAATGCATTTCACAGACCTAGTTTTATATATGAAATAATTGTAATGATATCATATGGCAGAAAGACGAGATTATAATATAATGATAAAAAAAGATGGCAAATTCTATACC
>JANXYF010000204.1 GCA_025350175.1 Nitrosopumilales archaeon
TCAATTTCTGTTCAAAAATAGTTCAGTTTGGTCATCGTGATGGGGGTTGCAGAATTAATGATGAAACCAATTTGGACATGATTTGGAAACTTGTTTAATAACTACGGTTTACCAAAATAACTAAAATGAAGAACAAACCAACTTGCCGCAATTGCAAGTTTTCCACTTTTGAACAATCTACTTTTGAGTTGAAAATATGAAAAGTGAGATCAAGACTTCAATAATAATTGCAATGATTCTAGTAGTAGCTATAGGAGGAGTTGGATATTATTTTACTACACTAGACAAACAGACTGAAAATACTGTACCAATTCAGGAAACAGGCAATTCAAAGTCTGGAGATATCCACACAATATCACAAGTAGACGAGAATCAATATCCAGTAGCACCAGATCTTGTTGGAATATCAGGTTATGTCAACACTACGCCTGAACAGCTCAAGACATCCATGAAAGACAAAGTGATACTATATGATTTTTGGACATATAGCTGCATAAATTGTATCAGAACGTTTCCATATCTGAAAGCATGGAATGAAAAATACGCTGACAAGGGGTTGCTCATAATTGGAGTTCATTCACCTGAATTTGAATTTGAAAAAGATATCAACAATGTAAAGATGGCAGTACAAAAATACAATCTTACATATCCTGTTGTACTTGATAGTGATCATGATACATGGAATAATTTTGGGAATAGGTACTGGCCTGGTGAATATCTTGCTGATTCGACAGGTCACATTAGACATACCCACTTTGGAGAAGGCTCGTATGACGAAACTGAAAAAATGATACAACAGCTTTTGGATGAGCGAAGTCAGCGTCTTGGGCTCAACGTTACTGCAGATCAGTCACTTGTAGGTATTAAGCAGCATGAGTTTGCAGACCAACAAACTCCTGAACTA
Organism: Nitrosopumilales archaeon; assembly: GCA_025350175.1. Lineage (GTDB taxonomy): Archaea > Thermoproteota > Nitrososphaeria > Nitrososphaerales > Nitrosopumilaceae > Nitrosotalea. The sequence continues at coordinate 905 of JANXYF010000204.1, forward strand.
TACTTTGGATATAACTTTGCTTCTGGAAGAGACTTTCTTGGAAATTCCAAAGGGTTCCAAGCAGGACAGACAGTAACATATGCCATACCCTCAGACTTGCAGCAAGATCACTTCTATCTGGAAGGGCAATGGCAAAATCTTCCAGACAGTATGAAACTTGCATCTCCTAATGGAAAGATAGTTTTACCGTATTATGCAAAGGATGTACATATAGTTGCAACAGGTCCGCATGTTGATATTCAAGTACAACTAGATGGCAAACCCGTATCTCTAGATAATGCAGGACAAGATTTACAGAACAGTCAAGCACACATAGCAGAAAATAGATTGTACAACATAATTTCCTCAAAGCAAGCTGGATCGCATACATTGATCATAACGGGACATCCCGGATTTGAAATATTTACGTTCACGTTTGGCTAGCTAATTTTTTATTTGTTGTAATAATTCCAAAAATAACACGATAGGTTGCTTTTGTTCTGGGAAATCTCTGAGACTTTTCTTTATTAATTAAATCCTCCATGTGTAGCAAGTGTAGAAACACTCACTGGAGTAGAAATTTCTGGTATGGATTACAAACAAGTAACACCTGAGTCTTGACATTGACAAAATGAAAACTTCTTTCATGATAGGAATAGTCTAGATAGTAAACACGGATAAGAAAATAGTGAGGTCTCACCATTTACCCAGGCCAAAATGGGATAAAAATTAAATTCAAGTATATACTATGACATCCCATGATTCAAACAAACAATTGTTGAGTCTCAAAAGCAAATCTGACGTACTGGCTTTCCCTGTGGACCCACTTAAAATCCTCTAAGACCTACTGGTCTGCATAATTCTGGGTGTGCCCTTAGGTGAGAAATTTTCTGAAGCATGGACTGTTTGTCCTGTGGAAAAGTTCCACCTATTGGATAAGCATTTGAACCATGGTTTGCGCGAAAGACAACTTCAGTACTGGGTTCCATTTTTGATATTAGCAGTTCTAATTCATCTAGAGCCTCAGAATCATCAATTGGTAAAAATGGTTCCTTGAATTTTGTTAGAAATTCATCACGTATGCCATCTTCCAAATGCAAAGTAAGTGTTCCAACATAATGAGGAGCAGACGCACTCAAAACTTTGGCAGTTTCTTCTATATGCTGTTTTGAGTAGGTCTTTCCACCAAGACCTAGAATGATCATGCATGATATTGTGTATCCAGCATCTTTTGCCTTTTGACATGCCATTGTGATTGTCTGACCTGTAGCTCCCTTGGTAACTTTTTTGAGAATTATGTCTGAACCACTCTCTATTCCAATGTAAAACATTGTCAGTCCCGCATCATACAGTTTTTTGAGATCCTCGGGAGATTTTTTCAGAATGTTTTGCGGCATGGCATAACATGAGATTCGTTCAAAGTTTGGAAATTTCTCACGTAGATAATTTAGAATCTGAAGCATCCTTTCAGTTGACAAGTTAAGTGCGTCACCATCTGCAAGAAATATTCTATCGCTGTTAGGCATATGTTTTGCAGCAAGATCTATTTCCATTTTGATCTCTTCCCAAGGTCTTTCAGAGTATTCCTTTGAGCGATACATGTTACAGTATGAACATTTGTTAAATGAACAACCCAGTGTAACCTGAAAAATTAATGACTTTGCTTCAGACGGAGGCCTGTAAAGAGGATAATCATAGTCCAACATTGACTTCATCTAGACTCGATCTATCTTATCAGTTATTCGGTATATGTTAAAAATAATTTTTTAGATTTTACATGCATCAAGGCTCTAATCCAATAAAGATCTATTAATTAACTGATGATACACGAATATACATGCCTGCAGATCCATATGCTAAACGTTTACTCTGGTTTGTATTTATGGGCTCAAGAGGCGGATTAAACAGAATTCGTTTTATTTCTCATATTCGTAATAAACCGCTTAATGCAAATCAACTTGCCAAAGAGATGAATCTTGACTATAAAGCAATACAGCATCATGTAGGAGTTCTTGAAAAGAACAATTTGATAACTCGAGTAGGTGACAAATATGGTGCAACATTTTTCATATCTACATTTCTTGAGGTGAATTTAGAAGTCTTTGATGAAATTGTAAGCAAATTGGAAAAAAGTACATAAGCAAAGTGAGGGTGAATATTTTCAAATGGAACCAATAATGACTGCAAGCACAATCGTATCTGGAGCTAACATGATAGCACTTGGAGTGTTAATCGGAGTTTTTGCCAAAATGTATTCAAGAACCAAAGCGCAATTACCTTTGGGGATGATATTTTTTGCAGGTCTATTGTTTTTACATAATGTGATTGGAGTCTATGCATACTTTTCAATGATGGAGCTATATGCAGCTGCACTATTACCATACTTGTTAGCAGTACACGTAGCAGAACTTGCAGGTATTCTAATATTTTTGAGAATAACTCTGCAATAGATTTGATTTATTTGTAAGAGAAACAAAATCTTTCTATGAAGGAGCAGTACAAAGAATATCTAAAACTTAACAAGAATATCCTCCTAGGATTCTTGGCATCAATTGTAGTTTCTGCAATTGTTGCACAAATGTTTTCAAATCAACAAAATTATGTTAACGCTACTATCACTTTAGGTGTTGATTATATCGTATATTTCTCTACTTTTGGTACTCTATTTTATTTTGATAACAAGAACAAATATCTTCTCAAATCTGGTGAGGTAGACAAGGCAGGTCTTAGACGAGATCTGATAAAAGTAATATCTTCTCTTGGAATAGGTGAAGTAGTTTATACAATCTGCAGGTGGTCTCTTCAATACTATCTACTCACAAATTCTTATCAGCCATATATTGCGTCACTTATGTCACAATCTATGTCGACTGTAATCTACATGATAACTGTAAACCTAAGTGTGAAATACATGAGGCTATACAAAGATGGCTCTTAGCATATTTGTTGATGGCTCTGGTGGTTCTAATTCGGGATTTGGATTCTTTGTTAAAGAGACAGGGGAATCATTTTATAAAAAAGAAGATAACATAACCAATAACCAAGCCGAATACATGGCTATAATTTCGGTTCTAAAAAAATTCTCTAATATACAAAATGAAGTTGTAATTTATAGCGACTCTAAAAATACGGTTTCACAATTAAACCATGAATATGCTATAAACAATGAGCAGTTAAGAAGTCTTGCAAGGGAAGCATGGGAATTGATACCCAAGTTTGCAAATTTAAAGATAAAATGGATTCCAAGAAATGAAAATATAGCTGGAAAAATGCTTGGCAGCTAAGTGCCAATCTATTGAGATCAATTCTCTTGGATAAACTTATTATACAAATCAGTCGGAGTCCATCTCATTAAATGAGCGAGTCAATTTTCCTATCTCCAAAATCTATTGCTATAATCGGAGCTTCAGATAAAGAGGGGAGTGTAGGACGCGCAATTACATCCAATATATTGAAAGGGTATACCGGAAAGATTCTTCCAATTAGTCCAACAAGAGAAACTGTATTTGATAAAAAAGCATACAAAAGTGTTTTAGATGTACCAGAAGAAATCGATCTTGCAGTTATAATTACAAAGAACGATGTAGTTCAGGCAGTGCTTGAGGAATGTGGGAAAAAAGGAATCAAGGGAGCAATTGTCATAACAGCTGGATTCAAAGAAGTAAACGAAGAGGGAGCAAAACTTGAGAAAAAACTTGCAGAAATTGCAAAGCAATACAATATCCGAATTATAGGACCCAACTGTCTTGGTGTGATGAACCTCGCACCAAAAACAATGATGAATTCCACTTTTCTCAAAGTAACTCCAAAGTCTGGCGGAATTGCTCTAGTCTCTCAGAGTGGTGCAATATGTGCAGCACTTGTAGAGGATGCTAGTGCTCAAGGAATAGGATTTTCTTCTGTAATTAGTATGGGAAATAAAGTAGACCTCAATGAGGTTGATATTCTCAAAATGCTTGCTGAACATGAGCAGACAAAGGTCATTGTAATGTATCTTGAGGACATTGGTAATGGAAAAGAATTTTTGAAAATATGCAAGCAAATTACTAGATTAAATCAATTAAAGAAACCTGTACTTGTTCTAAAATCTGGTAGAAGCCCAGAGGGTGCAAAAGCCGCCATGTCTCATACAGGTGCACTAATGGGTTCAGATGAAATCTATGATGCTCTGTTAACACAATCTGGTGCAATACGAGTAGATACAATGGAAGAATTATTTGATTACGCTGTGGCTTTCTCAAAGCAGCCCTTACCTCTCAAAGGAGACTTGGTAATAGTATCAAATGCAGGAGGGCCAGCAATAATTTCTACTGATGCTTGCTCAAAGATGGGGATTAAGATGGCAAATATAGATGACATAAGACCGCAAATTAATGCAGTTATTCCTCCATGGGGAAATTCTAGAAATCCTGTAGATGTCGTAGGTGATGCTGATTTCAATAGATTTGATCACGTACTAAATCTTGTACTTGCTCATCCAAATGTTGGTTCAGTTATAGCAATGTGTACACCATCTGCAACACTTGATTACAACAAGCTTGCCGAAGTCATTGTTTCTGTATCAAAGAAATACAACAAAACAATTCTTGCAAGTTTAATGGGTCTTGATGAGGGAATAAAGAATAAAGAAATTCTATCAGAAGGTGGAATTCCACATTATAGTTATGCGGAAAAGGCAATAAAAGCACTCAAAGCAATGCTAAGATTTACTCAATGGTCTCAAACACCAGAAGGAAAGATACAACAATTCAAAGTAAACAAGAAAATAGTAGAACAAGTCTTTTCTAAGGTAAAGTCAGAGGGAAGAAAAAATCTATTAGAAGAAGAAGGACAAGAAGTTTTACGGGCATACGGTTTTCCTATACCAAAAAGCATTCTTGCTACAAAAGAACGAGAAGCAATTCAAGCTGCGAAAAAAATTGGATATCCGGTAGTTATGAAAATAGCTTCACCACAAATTATTCACAAGTCTGATGCTGGTGGAGTAAAAGTGGGATTAAAAACTCCACAAGAAGTCAAAAAAGCCTTTAAAGAAATAATAAAAAACGCAAAGAAATACGACAAGAAAGCAATCATCAAGGGTGTATTGGTCCAAGAGATGGTAAAGGGTGGAAAGGAGACTATTGTCGGCTCAAAACAAGAGCCAGGATTTGGACCTGTAGTTATGTTTGGTATGGGAGGAATTTATGTTGAAGTACTAAAAGACGTTACATTCCGAGTTGCTCCAATTACGGACTCTGAGGCAGATGAAATGATATCATCAATTAAGACAAACAAGTTGTTACAAGGTGTACGAGGAGAAAAGCCATCTGATGTTAACAAACTTTCAGATTGCATTCAAAGAATTTCCCAGTTAGTGACTGATTTCAAAGAAATCAAAGAACTTGACATGAATCCAGTCCTTGTATTTGAAAAGGGCAAGGGTTGCAAAGTTGTTGATGTAAGAATTGGACTTGCTTAAAGACTCACAATTTTGTTATAATATTTATATTACTTGTAAAGGGTGTATTAACAGATATGCCAATTAGAACAGCTTCTGAGTATATCCAAAGTCTCAGAGGCCGTGACATGAAAGTTTACCTTTTTGGAGAACTTGTCAAAGAACCTGTAGATCATCCAATGATTCGACCTTCAATTAATGCAGTAGCAGAGACATATGATCTTGCAGAAAAGGAAAGTGAGATTGCAACTGCAAAATCCTCTATCACTGGTTTGCAAGTTAATAGATTCTTGCATATTGCCGAAAGTGCAGATGATCTAGTAAACCAAAATAAGATGCAACGAAAACTTGGACAACTTACTGGAACATGTTTCCAAAGATGTGTAGGAATGGATGCATTAAATTCATTATATTCTGTTACTTTTGAAATTGATGAAAAATTCAAAACTGATTATCATAAACGCCTTGTTGAATTTATAAAAATGATTCAGAAAGAAAATTTTGTAATAGGTGGTGCCATGACTGATCCAAAAGGAGATAGAAGTAAAGCGCCGCATGAGCAGGAAGATCCTGATGTATTTTTACGTGTAGTAGAAAAAAATGACAAGGGAATATTTGTAACAGGAGCAAAGGCTCACCAGACTGGTTGTATAAACTCACACTGGATAATAGTAATGCCTACTATGAGATTGCAAGAAAAAGACAAAGACTATGCCATCGTGGGTGCAATGCCTGCTGATGCACCTGGAATTACGTACATCTACGGTCGTCAATCATGTGATACAAGAAGTATGGAGGAAGGAGATATTGATTCAGGAAATTCAAAATTTGCAGGTCAAGAGGCACTGATGATTTTTGATAAAGTTTTCATTCCATGGGATAAGGTGTTTATGTTTGGTGAATACGAATTTGCTGCAATGCTTGTAGAGAGATTCACATGTTATCACAGGAGAAGCTATGTATGCAAGACAGGCTTGGGTGATGTTCTAATTGGTGCAGCTGCTGCAATTGCTGATTACAACGGAGTGCCTAATGTTTCTCACATTAAAGACAAACTAATAGAAATGACTCATCTCAACGAGACGATATATGCATCTGGCATAGCTTCTTCATTTCAAGCTCATAAAACAAAATCTGGTGTATGGATTAATGATGATATGCTAGCAAATGTTACCAAACATAATGTAACTAGATTTCCATATGAAATTGGTAGACTTGCACAGGATATTGCTGGTGGATTGGTTGTTACACTTCCATCTGAAAAAGATTTGAGAAATCCTGTCACAGGTCCAATATTAAAGAAGTATCTAAAAGGAAGAAAAGGTGTTGATGTTGAAGACAGATTCAGAATCTTAAGACTCATAGAAAACATGACCTTGGGCAGAAACGCTGTAGGATATCTTACAGAATCAATGCATGGTGCAGGTTCACCGCAAGCTCAAAGAATTAACATTGCACGTCAAATGCAGCTTGGATACAAGAAAAAACTTGCTAAAAATCTTGCAAATGTTAAAGAAAATACTGAATCAGAACCTGAACAATCTGATTACTTCCAACGTGTTTTCAAGATGCAAAAATAGAAAAATTTACTTAATCTTGTTTTTTATCTGAATCTTTATCTTCTGTATTATGACTTTTTCCAAGTTTGTCATCTGACTTACTTTCAAACTTCTCTGGTTCTTTTATTAGATATGAATGATCATCCGACAAATCTTTCACATCGAGTTTGTCTGTCAACTCACTTGAATCCTTTGTTTTATCTGAACTGTCATCATATAATTTTTCTATGCTGGATTTTGGTTTTCCAAATTGTTTTACTAACATTATTCCA
>JANXYF010000012.1 GCA_025350175.1 Nitrosopumilales archaeon
CCTCCAGACCCAAAAATATGGTTTGCTTTTGAATTTTAATCTGACACTACTGATGCCAGATCTAGTCTAACATTACTCTCCCTCTTTGAACTGATAATACGGAGGAATAAACGAAGGTTGACTTCCATATACGACAGCAATCTCATCATGTTGTTCCATCTTGGTTTCGTTTACGCCAGTAGTTACTGCCTTGCCGTTTACAAATATCTTAGGTGTGGCTCCAGTGACTGGAAAGCCGCCTGACGCCTTCCATATGCTAAAGAACTGCCCTAGTGTAAAGTCTCTTGATTTTGGCGATTCCATGTGTATTACCCCACTTGTATCATGTGTATGCATCCAGTACAGGCATGTGTTGCCAATTATACCAATTCTTTCCGGAACCACCATGGAATTTCCATTAACGTAAAAATCAAGATGTGCGTGATTGTGCAATATCACATATTCTTTTGTGTTGCATTCTATTCCGTCTATAGATGCAGCTGCGCTTGTTGGAATTGAATCAAGATCATAGCTTACGTATGATATTGTCGCAACTATGCCGGCTATAATGCCTATTGCAATCAGCTTGTTTCTATATTTTCCAGAAGTCTGCTCAAATTTGTTTTTTCGTTTTGAACCTTCTTTTTCTTTAACCATTTTCCTAACAACAACCAAAGCCTCTTTCTTGATCTTCATTCTTTCTTGTAATCTGAATATTTACATATTTTTGTGCGTGTTTGTCTGAGCAGAAATATTTTCCAAATTTTTTAAATGATGCATCTTTCCTTACATCCATCCCACAAATAGGCCAGTGTTTCTGTAAACCAAACATGATCTCCTGTGATGCTTTGAGATATATTAATACGGAAGTTTACAAATGTAAAATTATTTTTAAAGTCAATTATAAATTCATGGTGTGACAATCAAATCCATGAATATGGTTTTTGTCACTGCCCCGTCAGTTGCACTAATTCCAAGTGTATAGTTTCCAGGCTTTGCTCCATTGTTTTGTAATTCAAGTTTTGTTAAAGCAGGAGAACTTTCTTTGGAAAAGTCTATGAAGTCTTTTGTAAAGTTGACTGATATTTTTGCAAATTCACCGTTTGGCTCCATTGAACTTGATGCTTTAAGAAATAAAACCTTGTTTCCGTAAATCTTCACGTTTACAGATGCATTTTCTTGTATAGTATTGTTGCCAGACAAGACCACTCTTATGGAATCAGATTTGATATCAAATGGTACTGATGTACTACGGTCTACTACTCCGAGCTTGTCATTATTCCATTGTGAGAACCACAATCTGTTTGAGTTCAGTGGATCAAGTGAGAGATTCAAGGTAAATACCTGTTCGTAGTATGCCTTCTGGTCCATTAGATTTTGTCTAGATACAATATTGTTTAGCATGTATGGGGAAGGATCAGGTAGTGAGTTATTTGGTATCTCAAACTCTGTCAATTCATGATCTGTAATATTGAGAAATGCTATCCTATTCCCTTGGTGTTCATTGAACCATATGCCTTTGTGGTCAAGACTTTCTCTCATCCAGAAAGGAAGGGTAGGAATCGAATAGTTATATTGTGCAGGTGTGAATCTTTTCCAAACTTTTGATTCTAGACCATACTCGGAAATTGTACTAGGAACATGCTCTGTGACCCATATAGTCTGGTTGTTTGGCACCAAAACATCTGTAGGGGATGCAAATCTGTCATCAGACTGTGGTATTTCTAGGATTTTTCCCACATTGATAACAAGATTGTTTTCATTTTTTATTGCTACATATTTTGCTATCTTTCCTTTTCCCAGCTCAGCCACCCAAATATATCCATCTTCCAGAAACAGTCCGCTTGGAGTTGTGTTTTCACCAAGAGGGAACTCTGTTATCTTGTACAAACCTTGGCTCTTTGTTTTTTGAATCACTCCAATTGTGTTGCCTGTCAGTGTGGTGTACCATATGTTTCCAGTTTTGTTGTCGACTTTCATCTGAAATGGAGGCAAGCTTGTGTGAAAGATTTGGAATTTTTCTGTGCTGGGATCAAAACGCCAAAGAGGATTTCCTCCAAACTGAGAGAACCAAATGAAACCATCATTGTCTTCAACCATTGACCACACCATGGCCTGACCATGTTTGTCCTCTGGAATTGGATATGATTCCAAAGTTCCACCTTTTGGATCAAGACGAAGTAGAGTGTGAGAAAATGATCCTGATGTCCAAACTAATCCATTTCTATCGACTAAAACACCATTTGGACCTGTCCCATTTGGAAGTGAAAAGACAGTCACGTATGCATTTTTCAATGGGGACTGAATTTCCGAAGTGTTAGCATGCTGAAGAGAAACTGAAGTTAGATCACTTGCGCGATTCTCTGCAGAAGATTTTTTATTTTCTGTTGTCAGAACTACAAAGTTAAGCAGAACAAAACCAGCTATAGCTAAGATGATTATTGATGTTATTATTACAAGTCTTGTTGAAGTCAACCTTATTTTTCAACTGGATTTCCAATCATGTTGCCCCATTCAGTCCATGAACCATCGTAGTTTCTTACTTGTGGGTATCCTAGCAGGTATTTGAGGACAAACCAGGAGTGAGACGATCTTTCTCCTATTCTGCAGTAGCATATAACATCCTTGTCTGATGTAATACCCTTTGATTCGTAAATTTTCTTTAGTTCATCTATGGATTTGAAGGTACCATCAGTATCATTTACTGCGGTGGCCCACGGGATGTTGTTTGCTTTTGGTATGTGGCCGCCTCTCTGCGCGTGCTCCATTGGATATTCTGGAGGTGCAGTTATCTCTCCAGAAAATTCTTTTGGAGAACGTACATCAACTAGCACAGTATCCTGTCTTTCAATAGCTCTTCTGACGTCAAACAGATATGCTCGCAGTCCCTCATCTGGAGGAAGAGAAACGTATTTTGTTTTTTGAATCTGCAGCTCGTCTTTTGTGTATGGTTTCTTTTCTAATTCCCATTTCTTTCTACCACCATTCATTAGTTTGACATTCTTATGTCCATAGTATTTGAAAATCCAAAATACAAATGCGGCAAACCAATTATTAAAATCGCCATAAAGCACTACTTCTGATTCTGGAATTATTCCATTTCTTGACATCAGGTCTTCAAACTGAGATTTGCTAATGACGTCTCTTCTTACAGGATCGTTGATATCGCGTTTCCACCATATCAGGCCGGCGCCTTGGATGTGACCTTGCCTGTAGGAATTTTCTGGATCATAGTCTACTTCAATAATCCTAATTGCTTTATTTGAGACATTTTTTGAGACCCACTCTGTATCGGTTAAAACATTTGGGTTTGCATAATTCATTTCAGTATTCTTACAACGGTGGGATGTATAATTCTAGTAGTTTACAAACGTAAAGATTGGGATTAAAGTATGGCCAAATGAAACGTAACTCGCAATCAACATGACATGGAACTCCCATTTCTTTTCCTACCACCCATGCTGTTGATTGCAACAATTTCAACAAAAATATATTCCAAAAAGAAGTGATGAAAAGATTTCGACTATAATTTAAATTTCATCGGGTCTTTGTCAAACCTTGCTTTGCAGTGAGGACAGCAGAAATAAACTGCCTTTCCACCAAATAGGGACTTTACACTAGTATTCTCGTCTACTTCCATTCCGCATACCGGGTCTTTTGCCATAAACTGATCTCTAATGTTACAAATATCTGAAATTTAAGAATAGTAGTTTACAAATGTAAACGACCTGAAATTAATATTACCTTGATTATATAAAATCCGTACATTGGAAAAACAAAAAACAAAACTCAACCGTTCTGCCAAGGCGCTGATCATCGTAGGATTTGTATCAATTGCTATCTCATTTCTGGCATATGGGGGAAACCAAAACATCATAGTTACTCCGGCCGCAATGCCACCACTGCAAAAACTTGCAGTTGCAACTTATGTGGTACTTTTGCTTTCGTTTGGAGCCATCAGTTTAGGTCTTTACAGGTTCTACAAAACAAAGGTCTTGGTTCCTGACAATTCCATATCTTCCATTGTTGCAAGTGCGATAAGCAACAAGAGAGGGAGACAGATCTTCATTGCAAGTTTCATAGGATACGGATTGTTTTTTGCATTCACATCAGGCATGATACTTTACAAGCCGGAGATAAATGCAACAGATTTTGGATTTCCAACACCGCCTTACGCAGAGCTCTCTCCTTGCTGCGGTCCTCCTGGCAACATGCCCATGTTTCTTGCATTCTTTACGGAGCATATAGGATTACAAGTAATACCGTTCAATCTTGTTTTATTGGTAATTGTTTCATTTTTGGTCTCTACAAACTTTGTTCTTTTCTCAAAGACATTTGCACTCACAAGAAAGAAAGGAAGCCTTGGAGTTGTCGGAGCAGGAACCGGTTTGTTTGCAGGATGCCCGACGTGTGCAGGGACGGCATTCTTTTTGATTACAGGTCTGTGGAGCAGTGCAACGGCTACGGCCACTACGCTGTTTCTCACAACGTATCAAGTACAGCTTCAGACACTGTTTCTGATCATATCCATACCAATACTTGCTGTTACACCGCTTATCATGACAAGGAACATCAGAAAATCCCAGATGGGAAGTTGCGCGCTAGATCAAAAATAAATTTCAGAGATTCTTCTCAGATGGACGCGTACAAACAGTATTCAGTTTGCGATTTGCAGAATAGTATGCAAACAGTAACAGGCCTATAGCTCCAAGCCGCAACGGAATGTCATAGTTTGTAAGAAACGCGGACGTGGCAACTCCGACTGCTCCAAAACTGCTTGCAAGAAACAGTCCTACCGAGCTGCAACTGGCACAGACGCTTGGCACCACACCAGAGACTGGACCTGAGAAGAAAGTTGCTCCAAGTTTAGAATTGGATTGCCTGAAAGCATAGATGTTCATTGGTATGACAATCCCAAGAAGAACCGCGGTGATGTTTGATATGACAAATCCGGGCACGTTGTTTGAAAAATAAAATGAAAACATCGGAGAAAGAAACAGTGTCTGGTCAAACAGATTCAAGAGGATCCAAAACACTGTTGCAACAGCAACAGCCATTGCAACATATGTTCTGCTGGAAAAGACAGTTCTTGTGGGACCTGCAAACTGGGACAATTTTGTCATGATATCAATCTCTTCGATACTCTAACACTGTGTTTATTTTAAATCATGCCACGATAATTTACAATTGTAAACTACCATTGATAAATATGGTACAGGCGTAGGCAAGTTGCAAAAATGGGACGCGATGAGATGCCGCAAGAAAAGTTTGGAAAATCGAACAAGAAAATCAAGGGATTTGTCATTGCCGGTGCACTGATAGCACTTGCAGTAGGAGTTAGTTTGTTTATGCTCACTTCAAGTTCATCTGTTTCCAAGCTGCCGATTTCCAACTCTCCATCAAGTTATCCTCATGATTCCATGGGGATGATGCACATACATCCGCATTTTACTCTTATCATAGATGAAAAACCTGCTGTAGTACCTGCGCAAATTGGCATAGACCAGTCTCTATGGAATATGCATACGTTGGACTCGTATGGAATGACCGGCATGGCTCCGCTTCATACGCATGATATTTCGGGATCAATACATGTGGAGTCGTACAAGGATCAGGACTACACCCTAGGCCAACTCTTACTCATTTGGGGATTATCACTTGACAATTATAACGTAAAGGTTACTGTCGATGGAAATTATGTTTCTGATTACAAAGATCTTGCCCTAAAGGACGGTCAACAGATAGTAATGAACATCACGACAAAATAAAATCTTACAATTGTAAACGTGTAGATTCAAATATCATTTTGATGTAATATCTGTTAAAAATGAAAAAAATTGTCATCTCCGTTATCATAGCATCGGTAATTTTTGGTGTAATAGGTTTGAGTTCTGCCAACGTGTTCGGGTTGGACAGCTTGGGAATTGTGTCGGGAAACTCTCACTCTGATTCCATGAGCAAGATGATGACTAACGGAATGATGGGCAGTATGATGAGTGGCGGAAACATGATGGGAAATGGAGGAATGCAGTGCTCAATGATGACTGATTCGCCGCAGGATGTTATAATCAAGGTGAAATCAAGCCAACAGGTATCGGCTGGAAAAGAATCTCATATCATACTGCTTGTAACAGACAAGAACAAGACTCCTCTCAACGATGCAAGAGTGATAGTCGGAATCGAGAGAGGAGCTCCAATGTCTACGATGGACATGATGGGAGGCATGTTTTCTGCAGAAAATATTGGTAATGGAAAATACATTGTGAAGTTCACACTTGATACTGCCGGATACTATACCCTACATACTCACGTGATTCCTTCTGGCAAGTCAATGTATTCTATGATGGAGAACCACATGGACATTGGGATCATTGCGAAATAAAACAATGGACTTTTCTGAGATATTTGACAATGGAATGCAACGAATTATACTGCACTAACTGCAAGAAATCTTTGGGCAGATACAACGCAAAATATTTTTCAGCTCTGGAACTGAATGAGATAATGATGAAAAATAATATGGAGTGCATCAGACAGGGTCATCAGATATCTATTAGAAGAATAACCGTTGATTGAGCAACAACTATACATGTTGCATTTTTAATGTTAAATGATCTTTAGTAATCTTGAGACTCTGTAACTGTAGTTGGAGATGTGAGCCATGACCATCGCTACAGCTCCAGCCACCTGTAAACTGATTGAATAATAAGAATACATTCCAACAAACATGATGGCCACTCCTCCTATTGCCACGGGAATGAGCTTCTTCTTGCCGCTAAACCAGATTCCCAAGAGCATGGAGGCGGATGAAACAACTAACAATACTTCGCCCCACTGGCTGTTGAAGAAAGCTAGAATCGGGTTGGCGTTCTGAGCACTCATGTGCATAGACGACATTGCATTTTTATTTTGAATGTTAGAATCTGTGGAAAGAGCAGCGGCAAAAGAGCCTATCATGCTAACGCTCATCAGGATTGTACACAGACTTACTCCCATTATTCCTGCACAGCAGAGAGACTTGGTTCTGGTGTGTTCCAATTAATTTACGTGTTTTCTTGCCATTCTATAAACCATCTTCTCATTTTCATTTTTTCAGAAAAGATTTTTCTATATTCTAATTTTTTACTCAAAAAAGCATGAACAGGATGTTGTTCAAACCTCACTATTGAACTAGTTAAAATCAGTTCACGGGTTCGTGATCTGTTAACAGTTCATGATTTGTCAACCAGTTCAGAATTAATTTGAAATCATCACACCCTCTATTTTGAACCGTTTTTCATGCGTGCACCATACTATCATGCACGCACCGTTAACCTCGTGAACCCATGGTGAACTAAATTAGTGCGTGCAAGTGAACCGGTTCAAAATATGGTTCAAAATATTTTGAACTTGGTTAAAAATTTCAAGTGGTTAAAACTCACGAGTGCACGTGGTTAATGTCTAGTTAAAATCATAATGCCAGGGGTAATGTCATGTAAAATCGGACCTTATAGGCGTAAAACAGGTCAAAAGTAATAATAATTATTAGCATTATTTTGATTCAACACAAGTTCTGAAATCCGCGAAATTAGAGAAAGTGGTAAATCAAATTTACTTGTCTAAATGTTGTCCAAAATCTAACTTTCTAATGTCATCTTTTCCATCAAAATCGACGCATCGATTTTTGTACTTTAGACAACTTTAGACAAATAATCGACGCTCAAAAATATTAATTTAGACAGTTAGACAAAATTTAGACAAATTTTGCGCGTCGATTTAGACTGTCTAAAAAATTACAAATTATTTCGACAAACGTGATTTCGACAAAAAAATATTCCAAAATTAGTCTAAATGTGGTCCAAATCGTTATGTCCCACCTTATGTCCCAGTTTTGTCCCACTTTGCCCTTTTTTAGGCACGATGTGCGCCAATGTATTTTTATATTTAGTCGTATTGACAAAATTTGTAAAATGATATAGTTCCTGTTTGTGATGGATTTTCTAATGTTCATCTTTGATAATTTTTTAACTTACTTGAAAAAGCAAGCATTGCAACAATCAGTACAAATGAAATTCCAATTACGGGCATTGCAAGAGGACCAAACTCTGGAACCGTTGCAGTCATGGCCTTAGTTTGTGTAACGATGAAACCATTGATTTTTGCGCTGGCAGATATGTCAAAATTGCCAGATGTGGCAGTGGGTGGAATCTTGAACTGGAGTGCAAAATTTCCACTTGGATCAGATTGAACAATTCTGATGATAATCAAATTCCAGACCCTACTTGACATTTAGGAATAAAGTACGTTTCCCACCAGAAAGGCTAGGCACATAGTTTCCAGGAGTCTACTGTGAGTTACTTTGCGCAATCAGGAAACTTGGGTCATCCTAGAGATCTACAGATAGTGGATTACAATCCTGATCCCCCAAATCTTTTTCTTTTTATTTGATCATCTGTAAAAATTCATGATCTAGTAAAATTCCAAAAAAATGTAAATAAGAGAGAATATTGACCAATTATGGAAATATTCATCATTTGAATGTCATAAAATTTCTACCAACAATTTATCCATGCGTACCGGACAAAGGATCCGTTGCCAAGAAAAGAATACAAAACAATCACAGTAAAATCAGAATCTTTCCAGAAATTCATCAAGGCCGTCAAGGATGCAAAAAAAGACGATCCATCTCTTGATAACAGCACATTTTTGAATTCACTCTTATCTAAATCCAAGAAAAATCAGAGGTCAACATGAAAATCGGCTATAGATCTTTATGGCTACAATAAGGATAAACATGACAATCGGTGAACTAGTGATAGAATTTACCGATACCAAAGATTTAGAGAGACAGTTGGAAAACATTGATCTTTCTAAAATTGAATCTCTGCTTGATAAAAAAATTCATGTGCAATCAAACACATACGAATCTGAAAAAATCGATCACATTGAGAGTCAAACTGTAAACGATCTAGGAACAATAAATCTCTTAAAGATATCAGATGGTGGTCAAGATGCCACAAAGCTTGCGATATTTTTGGCCTCGAACAAAATTAATCGTGAAGACATCAAGAGAATTACAGGCATAACACTATTGAGTTGATTATATTATGACAAAAAATCAAGCGTTATATTTTGAGGCAATGTGGAAGGAAATTAGTAAAACTCTCAAACCGCTAGGACAGATGCCCGACAAGGCAAGTCTTGATTACAGACAGATCTTTGTTTTATATTCAGAGATAAGAGATCTTGGAAGTATCATCAAGGATCAGGCACAGGTATCCATTCTAAAAAAAGAACTGGCATGTGCCTTTTTGAAAAACTTGGTAAACTAGACTATCCATTTAAGGAATATTTTACAACATGATGAACCTACGATACACCGTGTTTTGTGTCTAGTAAGGCTCATTAACTGTCAATATTCATTTATTGATTATATAATGAGCCGCTTAAGATATTGGAAACTCACAGTGGATGAGGTAAGAAAATCCAAGTTTGATCCAAAAAAAGTATTGATCTGGGAAATAAAATGTCCAAAAGACGACCAAGGAGCTGTCTTTGGAGTATACTCGTATAGGAACGGAACTCCATGGGATTACGAGTCAATCAAGGGCATTGTATTTTATCACAACATGATAGAAAAAGAAGAATTAGACAGATTAACCAAGTTCATCAAGGAGAAATTTGGTGGAGACCCTGCAGAAAAGAGTTCAAGAATATTTTTCAAAGGCTCACGTGAAATCTGGGCACCAAATGAGATAGCAGACTTGGCAGTACAATTAGGAGATAATTTCGAGGTAAGTACTGAACTTACAATAGAGCTTGAGAACTTTACCGAACCAGAGCAGCAAGAAAGTAACCTACCATCAAGCAAGATACTACCAATTCCTGGCAAGTAAGGACTTTAGAAATACACTATTAATACAGAACAACATATTTCATAATCTGCGATGGATAAGCCAATGACCATTAGCCAGCACATAGAGGATTTGCGAAAGAGAGTATTTAGATCAGTTATCGCAGTAGCAATATTTTCATTTTTCATACTTAGTTTCCATCTTACCCAGTTCATGTATAATGGGACAAAATTATACTATCCAACATTTAGTCCGTTTAACAACATGGCTGCACAATTTACTATATCCATGAAACATCATCTGTTACCATCAACAGTTCAATTAATCCAGACCGCACCGGGGCAGGCATTTTTCTCCCAATTCTATATTGCAATATTACTTGGAATGGTTTTTGCAATGCCAATCATAGTAAAAGAGTTTGTTGGATTTTTAGCTCCTGCATTGCACAGAAAAGAGATTCGCATAATTAGAAACATAACAGTTCCAGCTATCGCACTTTTTATAATAGGTGGTCTTTTTTCATACTTTTTTGTCACACCATACATTCTACAATTTCTCTACAAGTATGGTCAATCTGCAGATTTACTTACATTTTTGAATATAATGGACTTTATCACATTTGTACTCCAGTTCATTCTTGCATTCGGGATATCATTTCAGTTACCATTGATAATGTACGCACTTTCTGCATCAGGATTAATTGATCCAAAATTTTGGAGAAATAACATAAGGTATGCAATTATTGGAATGGTCATACTGGGGCCTGCAACAAACCACATGGTAACACCGCTTCCATCTGGAGTGATTGCAGCACCCAGTATGTTCTCTTCCAGAGGGAGATCAATCTGTAATTCCGAGCGCCCCGGTTTGCCGTAGTTG
>JANXYF010000018.1 GCA_025350175.1 Nitrosopumilales archaeon
CATACAGGAAAAGACATCTACATTCTTGATGAAGAAGTACTCAAGAATGCAAATCCAGAACTTATTGTAGCGCAAGGAATATGCAAAGTATGTTCACCCTATACCAAAGAAATTAATAGAGCAGTAGAATTACTTGGTAGAAAAACAGAAGTTCTCGTTTTAGATCCTAGCAACCTTGATGATATATTACAAAATATAATTGAAATAGGAAATAAAGTAGGAAAACAAGAAAAGGCAAGAGATTTTGTTGCACAGTTACAAAAGAGAATAGATTACATCAAAAACATTCCAAAAATCTCAAGACCCAAAGTTATTTGTATAGAATGGTTAGATCCTCTATTTACAGCCGGTCATTGGGTTCCTCAGATGGTAGAGATTGCAGGTGGAACAAATGGAATTAGTTCTACAGGGGATAAATCAAGAAAAATGGAGATTGATGAGATAGTAAAATTTGATCCTGATATTCTGGTGTTAATGCCATGTGGATTTGATGTCAAGAGGACTATTATAGAATATGACAAGTTACTTGAAAATGAAAAATGGAGTTCACTCAAGGCAGTAAGACAAGGCGAAGTCTATGCCGTAAATTCAAATGAATATTTTAGCAAACCTGGCCCAAGAACTGTTGTAGGCCTTGAGATTTTAGCCAAAATAATTAATCCAGATACATTTCGAGAACTAAAAATTCCAGGACAATCAATACAAAGAATTGAAAAATAACAAAACGGTTGTTCCTCAAAGGGTAGATAGTTGAGGACACAATCTCTTGTTATGATATGTTGCCAATTTGTTTTATTTATTTAATAGCCAACTTTTAGCTTCTTATTCTAAAATTCTAGAATAAGTCATGTATGAATTAGATACAAATCTATTCCATAATACAAGAAATTTCAAATTAGGCTAGAAAATTAGATTGAATATTGGATCTAGTATTTTCAGATATTCATGCTGACGTTGATGCGCTTAACTTGATAATTGATACTGTATCAAGTGATGAATTTACAAAAAAGTACGGAGAATTTTCAAGAATCATCAATCTAGGAGATCTACTAGAAAGAGGCCTATATCCGAAACAAGTCATTACACAGCTTCAGGCACTTGAAAAAAATTATCCGATTCATTCTGTTTTAGGAAACCACGATGAGGGATTTCTGACTGGGAAAAAAGTTAGTGCTAGTTCTTTTGAAAGTATGGATGCACATGAAAATCTTAGTGATGAAGATCTTTCCTTCTTTAAACAGAATAACGATGGAACATTTGGCAACCATGAATACATTGATACAAAAAATGGTCTTTTTTGCGTTCATGGAGGGCCATTGGACCCAAAGAAAATAACTCCTAAAAATGCTGACAGTGAAGCCTGGCTCTATCAAAGAAACTGGCAGCGACTTACTGATGAAGGCTTTGAATTCTTTAGCTATCACGGATATCATTACAAGGCATCATCTGCTTTTGGTGAGGTAGGAAAACACGTTAGCAATCATATTATTCTATGTGGACATCAGCATATGGAAACTGCAATAACTCATCGAGGCGATAAAATTCATGAAATATACTCTAAGATTAAACCAAAAAATGAAAAGATATCTGGACATGTATTAGAGAGTAAAGAAATTGAGATAGATCAAACCAGCGACTACCTAATCAGACTAGGTTTAGGAGGACCTGCAGGATATTATGGTGTAGGCTCATCTGTTCCACACTTTGCCATAATGCAATACAACCCAAAAAAAGTAATACTATTTACAGTAAACCCCTGAGATATTAATAGAAATCTGATATGAGTGGAACCGAGATACTAAGAAACGATCACAGACAAATACGTAGACTAGAAAAAGTAATTGTCAAATGCTATACTCAACTCTATGAGGGTAAAGATATTCCATTTTCTGATATTGAAATAATGGTTTTGATCATGTCAGAGTTTATGGACGCAATACATTATGCAAGAGAAGAAGATCAGTATTTTCCATGTATTGCAACCTATGATTCTCTAAAACAAGAGATTAGAGCATTTATGATTGAACACGAGTTTGGAAGAAGAATAGCATCTAATATTTCAAAATATTTACAAAAGTGGAAGTCTGGAGAAAATCAAAGAGAGCCAGTTGCAAGATTTCTAAAGGCATATGCAGTATATCTTGATGAACATCTAACTAAGGAAGACAAATTCTTTGATATTGCAGAAAAGCAAGTTCTATCACAAGATGAAGAAAAAATGATGTATGAAGAATTTAGAGCAGTTACTGCAGTTGTGACAAAACTTGATGAGATGATAAAGTCCGTAGATTATCTAGAAACTACACCTTGGATGAAGAACTAGTTCTCAAAAACTGATCTTACTCTAGGATAAACAGAGACTTCGGTTTGCTCTGATGTGAATTTTTGTTGCATATCTATTCATGGAATACATAATTATTATATATCATCACCATAGTATGATAACTAAACATACTAACATGAGTAAAATAGTGAATCTTCGTATACACATAGCACCTGTAGGCTTTGAGATTGATAGAATTGCAATTCCTGCTAAACAGATGAAAGCAGACCGAGTATGGCTTATCATGCATGAAGAACCGTCAAAGGATCGAGCGCAGGGTTTTATGGAGAAAATTAAAACTCAGCTAAAAAAAGAAAAGATCGAAGTACAAATTGCACACTCTAACAGATTTGATCTCTTTAAAATCTTAAGGGCACTAAAAGAAATTGTACAAAAAGAGGAAGGTAATGATATTTTTGTAAACTGTTCTTCGGGATCAAAAATACAGGCAATTGCATGCATGATGGCATGCATGATGTTTCAGGGAAAGACAAAACTTACACCATATTATGCTGAACCAGAAAGCTACTCTAGTGTAAAAGGAGAACAATTATCATCAGGTCTTAAATCAATTGTCAAATTACCAGCCTATGAAATTCATACACCAAAACCCATTTTGGTCCAAGCTTTGAAAATTATTCAAGAAAATGGAGGGAAAATCACTAAAAAAGAAATGGCAAAGATTGCATACGAAAAAAAACTCATTGTCGTAAATGCAAGGGAAGAGAATTTTCAGCAAGCTAGATTTGCAAGTCTTGACAAAAACATTATCCAACCACTTCTAAATGAATGGAAGTTTATAGAAGTTGAAAGAATTGGAAGGACTAGGTGGATAAAAACAACACCTGA
>JANXYF010000028.1 GCA_025350175.1 Nitrosopumilales archaeon
AAATTGAAAAATGGAAAAAAACTCAAATAATTTCCAATAAAGAAATTTGGATGAAGAAAAAAGATGGTACTATTTTTCCAGTAATTCTAAATGGAACAACACTATATGATGAAAATGGAAAAATACTGGGTAGAACTGCCGCTTTGCTTGATCTTACTGAAATTCAAGAGGCTGGACAGTTAATAGAAAAAGAACAGGAACTTGTAAGAAAGCAATTTGGGAATCTTAGAACAACACATAAACGACTTAAGGAAAATGAACATAGATATAGAAATCTTTATGAAAATTCGCCGGATCTTTTACGCACAATAAATATTGATGGAATAATTCTTGATTGTAACGATTCTTATTGCAAAAAACTTGGGCATACAAAAAATGAGATTATTGGAAAATCCGTGTTTGATTTTGTTGCACCTGAAAGTTATGATGCATTTGTTGATTCTTTTGAAACTTGGAAAACTACTGGCATGGTTTTCAACAAGATGGTTTGGTTTAAGAGAAAAGATGGTACTACATTCCCAAGTTTATTGAGTGCCAATAATCTTTATGATGCTGATAGAAAACTGATCGGAAGTAATACAATCATCAGAGATGCGACCGAGGTCTACGGTATAAGAAAAAATCTTGAAGAAAATGAGAAAAAACTTCAACATCAAAACGAACAACTCAGGGTTGCATATGACCACTTGTTAGAAGTAGAACAAAGGTTTAGGACTCTTTACGAACAATCTCCTGATCTTATAAGAACAATTGACTTGAATGAAATTATTACCGATTGTAATGAAAAATATTGTATCAAAACTGGTTACTCTAGAGATGAGGTTATAGGAAAATCACTTTTTGAGCATATTTCTAAAAAAAGCCATGATGTCATGAAACAAGCATTAGAAGAATGGCAACTTAATGGGTACATCAACAATAGAGATGTATGGCTACAAAGAAAGGATGGCTCAATCTTTCCAACATTACTCCTTTCAAATAATCTTTATGACAAAAATGGTAACTTGAGTGGTCGTATCGGTGTATTCAGGGATATGACTGAAATCCATTCTGCAAAAAGAGAGACCGAAGAAGAAAAAACCAAACGATTAACTGCGATAGGAGAACTTTCTGCTCGAGTAGCACACGATCTTAGAAATCCGCTTTCAATATTATCAAATACCATTTCAATAATTCGGATCAAGAATCCAGATTTTGAGAAAAATAACAAGGATAAATTTGAAAGAATTGACCGTTCCATGAAAAGAATAACTCACCAAATAGACGAAGTTATGGAATATGTTAAACCAAAACCTCTGAACCTTGCAAATTCATCATTGCTTGAAATTATACATTCTACCATTTCAAATGTGTTAACTATGGGAGTAGAAATTCAAATACCTGAAAATGATGTGTGTATGTTATGTGATTCTGAAAAATTGGAAATCGTATTTACTAATCTTTTACTAAACGCAATACAGGCTATGAGTAATTCAGGAAAAATTTTTATTAGAATAAACAAAGAGGAAAACAAAGAAGATCCAAATACCTGTTTTGTTGTTATCGAAGTAGAAGATACCGGTCCTGGAATACCTGATGTTCTTTTGCCCAAAGTATTTGATCCATTGTTTACTACAAGACAAGTTGGTACTGGATTAGGACTTGTAAGTTGCAAAAGCATTATAGAACAACATGGTGGAACAATTTCCATCAAGACAAAAGTTGGACAGGGAACATCCTTTATCATGAGAATGCCTTTGCTAAAAACTACGAACTGAAACTGTAAGACTCGCTACAATACTTCTTTTCTTAATTTTCTAACTTAGTTTAATCAATTAAAAAACCAAGTCTACTTTCTTTTTGATTTTAGAACAACTGTCATTAATGGTACTCCATACATCATGCTATTAATTCCGTAAAACAATGCCCAATGCATGTCAGTCTTTTGTGTACAATTTTGATCACCATTTGGGCTTATCTCATGAATATTTGTTGCCGTATTTGCTTCTGTACATTTAAAATTAGTCAGTTGATCATACCACAAATATGAAAATGGAACAAATGATATCACTAGTACAATTAGAATCAACATTTTAACTTGAGGTGATTTTTTAGTTTGTTCCCACATGGATAATCTCTGGACTTTGTCTATCAGGCATCTATATCTGATAAATGTTCCAGTGTATCATAGATATCCGTATATCTTTGAATCACGTATTATTACCCATGTCTTCATACACTGGTTCGTATGAAACCACAAGAAAACAACATAGCGAATATCTTCCAATAGCAGTGGCAATTATGATTGCTTGCTGCCTGGTGACGATATTTGTTATCAATCCCCAAAGTGGAGGATATGGAGGAGGCACAAATCAGCTTGCATTCTTTGAGGGTGCAGGATTGATCCTTGCCGGAGTCCTAATCGGATACATTGCTCTAGTCTTCCGAGCAGTCTAGAATAACTCGCAAAAAAACTGGATGTATGTATGTCAGACAAAACTATGTCAGATTAAATTACTAAATCAGAATGTACTAGAATGATTTTGTGTATAAGATAAAAAAACAATCTACGATATTAACGGTCTTCCACATTTAGAGCAGACAGTATGCAACATCTCCATGATCACCTTCTGCTTTATGTCAACCTCGATACATTTCCTGCCACCTTCTTTGCAAAAATGGCAAAATTCTTCTTTCATAATATAATTACGTCATTCCAAAATAAAAACATGATCAGAGAAAAATTAAGTTAAATATTTCAAAGTGTATAATATGACATGATATCAAAACGCAAGATAGGCGTGATTTGACATGAACATATACGATACCAAGAGCATCTATTGTTCAAAATGTGGCAAGTTCATAGGCGAGATTGATTTTGACGCAGTTGTCATACTTCCCAAGTGTGGGAAATGTGTAGATCCAATTCCAGAAGGAGATGATAAGATGTCATATCTAAAATCCAGATATTCAAATCAACAGACAGAAAATATCTTAGTTCATTGAGAATTTAAAATAGAAAATATATCAGAACTGTTTCTTGGATATACTATTCAAGCATAGAGTAAATACATAGCAAGATCTTGTGTTGTAATCATTCCAACAATTTTATCTTTTTCCAATATTGGGAGATGATCAATGTTGTATTCCCTCATTATATCGGATGCCTCTCGAATTGTTTGATTTGGTCGTGCATAAATTAGAGGCCTTGATGCAAGATAGCTCAAGATCAGACTCTGTGGAGGTACATCTAGAAATGTCGATATGCGTGCCAAGTCTTTTTCGGTAACTATGCCAAAGGGCTTTCCATATGCAGTGACTATTACACTTCCAATCCTTTTTTCCTTCATTATACTTGCAGCATCATACGCAGTTTTGGTATGATCAAGTGTGATGACATTCCATGTCATGACACTTGCTATTGTAACAAGATCAGGTCTGAAAATTACTTCAAACAGATCCTCGGTCATGGAATAATCCATCACATCTAGTGTCTTATGGGGAATTTCCACATGGTGATTTTCAAGCATTGTCACCAATGGCATCTATACGGCTTGCTGACCAATAAGCATTGTTTTTTTATAAAATTGATTTTTTATACTTTGATTAGTCGCTGTTTTGGTTTGATAAAATAATCAATTATGCATGCCTCATGAGTATAACCATAATCATTACAGGGGTTTTTACAAAACCAGCAAATGCCCCTGATAAATTTTGGTGGCTCTTTTTCGTGTATTTTTTTATTAGAGTAAGATACTAATCTTAATCGCCTCCTCCCGTATCACATCCGCATAACCCAAACTCGTCAATTTTTCTCCCACATATTCCGCATTCTTCAATAAATTCTACTTCCCATGGCTCTTTTGAATAAAGGCGGAGGTGTTTGTTGATCTCTTTTGGAATAACGCTTTTGAGAGACATTTCTACTCCCAATTATCCAGCAACTTCAAACAATAGTTGCATATTGGATAGCCAGTTTCTTCCTCAAATTCTGTTTTACATCTTTTACAAATTTTAGATTTTTTCAGCAAAATTATTTGCAAAGTGCATCACTACCAGATTTAATATCAAAACTGCCAATTAATTCAACAAACTCTACTCTGAATCCCATGAGAAAATTCGAAAGATATTTTTTAGCGACATCATATGTCATGTGCTAATTCCCTTAGTACTATTACGTCACCGTCCCTATTAAACCGGCTCCGACTAGAACACATTTTCTAGGTTTGAGTCCTGTAAGATTCAGATATTAACATGAGCTAATTTTGGGCCCAGTTTGTTAGTGAAATAAATCCTTACCAATCCACATCTTCAACAACAGACAATGAAATGGTAGGATACTTTGAATTATTCTGAAATCCCATCATCCCTACAATCTCAGTTGAATGAATCCATGCTAATTCTTTTGTAGATTCATCGTCAAGCTTATCCAATCCTTTGACATTCAAAAGTTCTAATACTCGTCTTGGGTTTTGTACTGCTCTTTCCATCATGCGGGTTGCAATCCTAAGTTTGTCTTTTGGATCCCAATATTTACCAAGTTTATATTTTCCAGTAATTATGTCGGGTTTTATCCTCATCAAATTAACTCCTTTTACTGAAGCCATATCTGATCTTAGTTTTTCAT
>JANXYF010000053.1 GCA_025350175.1 Nitrosopumilales archaeon
TTGAAAAAAAGGAAATGTTTGCAATAAAATGAGCTGGCATCTTTGTTGAAATTCTTTTCAAGACACCTCTAATCGAAGAAATTACCACAAATGATACGATGATTGTAGCCATCGTTTCTCCAATCAAAATGTGACTTTGTCTTAATCCCAAATTTGGCGCAAAGAAGATCTCAAATAATGCGATGCCTATCCTTACTGCCGCTATCAAAATTATAGTCTTTATTATTAGGGCTTTGAATTCCGCCTTGTTTGATTTTTTAATCGAGTCTATTTTTTTGTCTTGCATTATACAGTCAATCCTTGTGGGAGTTTCTTGAAGGTAATGATATTTGTCACGATATTTAGTATTACTATTGTATGAAAATAACTTTTTTAAAAAGTAGTGAGGAGATGGTACAAACAATTACTGCTATGTAGAAATACAAGTCAAGATAACACAGTACAATGGTTGGCCCAAAAGATGGTGGATTTGGTTTTGATGGCGCTCCAAAATATACCAATCTAGAAGGCAAAAATGCAATATGTGTTCAATGCCAAGCTGGTCAACATAGCAAATGTCATGCCAAGGACAATCCAGATACACTTTGTGATTGCGAGTTGTGTCTAATTTCCTAGTAATTATAAAAAATCCCAAAAGTAGGGCAGAAGAGTCATATTTTAACAGATACATACACATAGAAAAGATGACCAACCTTTATCGAATTTTACCAGAGGAGATGGATGACATAGTAACTAGTCTTGGTCAGCCTCGATATAGAGCAGATCAGTTGCTTCATGGGCTATATCATGAATCACCAAGAACCATTGAAAATATTCACCAAATCCCATCTGTAATGAAAAACGCTCTTGTTACTGCAGGATATACAATAGGTTATGAAAACGAAGTACATCGAGTTGTTAGCAAAGATGGTCACACGACAAAGCTGTTACTAGAATTTGATGAAAAGACTATGATTGAGACAGTACTTATGCAGTATAATCCATCGCCTGAAAAAATCCATCCACGCTCGACAGTTTGTGTTTCTACCCAAGTTGGTTGCCCCATGGGGTGTATATTTTGTGCAACAGGTCAGATGGGTTTTGAAAAAAATCTAAAAGCTGAAGAGATTGTTTTACAAGTTCTTCATTTTGCAAGACTTTTGCGTCAAAGAGACGAACATGTTACAAATCTTGTTTTCATGGGAATGGGAGAACCACTTGCAAATTATGATGAAACAATAAGAGCCATTAAGATCCTTACACATCCTAGAGCATTTGGGTTGGGACAGCGAAGTATCACAATTTCAACTGTTGGCATAATTCCAGCTATTGATAGACTTGCAGATGAATATATTCAAGTCAAGCTTGCCATTTCACTTCATGCCCCAAATAATGAATTACGAAAAAAACTTGTTCCCACTGCAGGACCACATTCTGTTGAAGATTTGATTTCGGCTGCAAAACGTTACTTCAAAAAGACCGGGCGTCGTGTTACGTTTGAATATGCATTAATCGAGGGCATAAATGATTCAAATGCAATAGCATCAGAACTTGCACAACTTTTGAAAGGTAATGGTGCACATGTGAATTTAATTCCAATGAATCCCACTGCTGGCGAATTTTCTCGCCCTAGTAGGAAGAGAGTATTAGCATTTCAGTATATACTTCGTGATGGCGGAGTCAACTGTACAGTGAGGGTTGAGAAGGGGTCAGAGATCTCGGCTGCATGTGGACAGCTCCGTACAGACATGGTTCAAAAAACAATCTGATTTTAATTTACATTCCAGCATTGAGAAAAATATCTTTTGACCAAATCTATAGATGGCCTATATCCACACTGTTTGAAATTATATTTTTGTTGTTATGACATCACTACTGCTAGAAAAGGAAGTGCCTGAGCATAACTACTACCATTATCTCCTGAATTAACAGCGAATTTTCCATATACAAGTACAAATCCAAAGTAAGTGCCTGGCTGCAAATTTGATGTTGTTTGTTGAGTAGAGCCTCCTGCGGCACTTGCACCAAAGTATAACGTTGCTAAACCTCCTGCATTAGCGATGCTTTTGGAATAATCATCATAAGCTGTCAAGGATGGCGGAGTGGATGGATTAGACGAAATTGTATCTGTAAGAAAGAAAGGGGTTGCAAATATCTTCCCATTAGACGGAACCGAAGTTTGAAGTAAATATATTTGCGTATTTTTTGATAACCAAAGATTGTAGTTACCAGTAGTTGCATTATTATTTTGTATTGTAATCTTAAAATCTGTTATAGTGCCGGATGGAAATTGCCAGTGATTATGCCATAAACCGCCCTGAGTCCAACTAAAGGTCGTATATGAATCTGATATTACACCTGAATTTGCGGCATATGTAGTGCTGGAAAGATTTACCGTGTTCACAGTTATTGTTGCGTTTGCATTATTTTTGGCATAACCGTTTGCAAGTTGTGCCTCATAGGTACAAGTTTGAGCATCTACGTTTCCAGTGACTTTTACTCCAGCTGTGAAGATTGCGGTACTTCCAGGTGGCAAGGTATTGTAGCTTGACGGGATGACTTGGTCTGCCACACATGTCGTAGAATTTCCAGGATTCAAGCTAATGTGTGGAACTAAGTTGGTTATGGTACCTGATTGATTATTGGTTACAGTCATAATCAATTGAGATTTAAATCCACTAGCAACAGAAGGGGGGCTTGCTATAAGTTGAATGAGTAACGGAGCAGTCCTAACTGAATTTACAGAAAATTGTTGTGTATTACCTCTACTTGTTACAAACTTCATGTCGTATGAAATTGCAGACAGCCCACTTAATGGAATATTTGTGCCTATGTTAGAGACAGATCTGGTTGGTGGAATGTTAACATTAAGCGAATATTTTCCAAACCAATCGGTGGCAGTAGTATTTTGGACATATAGTCTTGTAATATTAATTGGAACACTTCCTGTATTCTGAACTGTAATATTGAATTTATTACCGACTAGTCCAACATTAGAAATTTTAAATTGTTCCTTTTCAGCATTTGTTCTTTCCTGATTTGTCGACATAAAATTTGTACTATAATTATTAAGTAGATTCATACTATATGTTGTATATCCAATGGCAGTAGTAATTGCAATTACAGCAAAAACTGCACCAATGACACTACTAAGAGCCCTTCTGCAAGCTATGGTGCCATCACTTGAGAATTATAGATATTTCCACGTGATGTAGTTACTTGAATTTGTATTGGCACCTTGCTCAACCATACATAAGTTATTTTTGTAGTATTTTGCTGACCAGAAAGCAATGCAGTATGATGAGATGGAATATCCAGAGTGGTTCCAGAGCTTGCCAATTTAACGTCTGTAACATTAAGCCCTATCGTCCCGGTATTTGTAATCGTCATATTTAGAAACTTTGATGGAGTGTTTCCAAACCAAACATTCTCTACAACAAGATTTTCATTTAGCGTATTTACATTAGTGGCATATACATTAGTCAAGTGTGTTTCAAATGAAGAGAGATTAATGTTTGACCAGCTTACAAGTCCTGTTCCCGTCATAGCAGTGGCTGAGAGTAGAATTACAGTAGTGATAATGCTACTCAGTGCCCTTCGTGTTCTCAACATCATTATCACAACAATACGAAATCATCATATTGTAGAGTAGCATGTAATTTATCGAACATACACATTTCCACAATTGGAAATAGCATATTAGATATAGCAAATTAGGCATCAAATGGCAAAAATGCCCTCAATATACCATAAAGCTCTAAATTAAAAGGTCATGGCATATACAACATGCCCCTCACCATTAGAGAAAAAACAGTCATAATTACATCGCATCTAGTTTCGCTATATTCAGAAAATACGGAGGAAAATAAGATACCAGATGGTCAGTCAGTAATAGATTTTATAATTAAAAACATTCCTCCAGAATACAAGCCTCATATCTCCATGGACCTAATCGATGATGTATTCAATTTTATTGCAAGTAGGCCCATGGAACTTTCATAAATACCCCAAAATCAGTAATGATATAATATGACTTCAATAGTTACTCTTGGTTCTCATTGTGCGCTTCAGGTACTCAAAGGAGCAAAAGATGAAGGATTCAAAACCATACTAGTTTGTGAGAAAAAACGTGAAAAACTCTATCGAAGATTTAGATTCATAGACGAATTTGTACTTGTTGATTCACTCAATGAAGTAATGAATCAAAAGTGCTCAAATATTCTAAAAGAAAATAATGCAATAATCATACCACATGGAACGCTAATAGCTCAGATGAGTTCATCAGAGATAGAATCAATCAAGACACCAATCTTTGGAAACAAGTGGATTCTCAGATGGGAGTCTGATAGAAAAATGAAAGAGAAACTCATGGTAGAATCTAAATTAAAAATTCCAAGATCATTATCTAGTCCAAGTGAAATAAATGGTCTAGTAATTGCAAAAAGACATGGGGCAGCAGGAGGGAAAGGATATTTTTTGGCAACAAATGAAGAAGAGTACATGAAAAAACGCGATAGATTAATCAGAGATGGAATAATCAAAGGAGACCCTGACTTGTATTTGCAAGAATATGCATTGGGAGTTTCAGCATATCTACAATACTTTTATTCTGAGCTAAGCGGAGAACTAGAATTTTTTGGAGTAGACCGAAGATATGAGTCAGATATCGATGGTCTTGGCAGAATTCCAGCTAAAGAACAAATCGACGTTGAATTAATTCCATCATTTAATGTAATAGGTAACAGCCCCCTAGTCTTGCGAGAATCTCTGCTTGAAGAAGTCTATGCAATGGGCGAGAGATTTGTCGAAGCTGCAAAAAGACTAGTCCCTCCAGGTATGACTGGACCTTTCTGTCTAGAGGGAGTTTATGATGAAAACGGCATATTTACAACGTTTGAATTTTCAGCAAGAATTGTAGCTGGAACAAATCTCTACATTGATGGTTCACCATATTCATCACTGATTTATGATGAGCCCATGAGTATGGGACGAAGAATAGCCAGAGAGATAAAAATCGCTTCAGGCAAAAATCAATTAAATAAAATATCTACCTAGTAATTTTT
>JANXYF010000055.1 GCA_025350175.1 Nitrosopumilales archaeon
GTACTACATTGTTGGTAAGTGAAGTAGCTTCAAAGGTGATGTTAGATGGAACTGATAGTTTTGGAGGAGTGGTATGAACTACATCTACTGTCTGGGTTGCGTTTGCCTTGTTGCCTGCTTCATCTGTTGCTATCCAAAGTACGGTAGTTTTACCCAATGGGAATGTCTTTGATGCATTGTTGGTAAGTGATACCACCTTGACATTATCAGAAGTTGTAGCATTACCTAATTGAGCAGTATTATCTGAAAGAGATGAAGCAATTACTTTTACATCATTAGGGGCAGTAATTTTTGGAGCAGTGGTGTCTTTTACAGTTACAGTTTGAGTTGCATTTGCCTTGTTGCCTGATGCATCTACAGCATTCCATGTTATAGTTGTTAATCCCAATATGAATTGCTTTGGAGCATTATTGGTAATGGTAACTGGCTGTAGGTCAACTACTGTTGGATTATCCAATTGTACCGTGTTATTATTTTGTGATATTGCTTCTACTGTTATGTCTGTTGGCGTGGTAATCTTTGGTGGAGTTGTATTAACTACATCAATTATCTGAGTAGCATTGGATGTATTACCAGATGTGTCTTTTGCAATCCATAGAATACTAGTCTTTCCTAGTGAGAATGTCTTTGATGCATTGTTGGTAATGGTAACTGGTTGAATGTCAGTTGCAGTGGCATTGCCAATTGGTACTACATTGTTGGTAAGTGAAGTAGCTTCAAATGTGATGTTAGATGGAACTGATAGTTTTGGAGGAGTGGTATGAACTACATCTACTGTCTGAGTGGCATTTGCCTTGTTGCCTGCTTCATCTGTTGCTATCCAAAGTATTGTAGTTTTTCCTAGTGAAAAGAATTGTGTAGCGTTGTTTGTAACTGATTTTATTACTCCATTATCAGTAACTGTAGAATTTCCAAGTGGAACAATGTTTTTGTTAAGTGAGGTAGCCTCAAATGTAACTGTAGATGGCGGGGTGATCTTTGGTGGGGTAGTATCTATAATATTTACAATCTGTTTTGCAGTTGCATAATTTCCAGATTGATCAGTAGCAGTCCAAATTACTGTGGTCTCACCTAAGGGAAATTCAGATGGAGCATTATTTTTAACAGATTGAATTATCCCATTATCAATAACTGTCGCATTTCCAAGATTCACTACATTAGCAGTAGGACTAGTTGCTTCTTGTGTTATATCAGTAGGAGCATGAATTACTGGAGGGGTTGTATCCTGAACTGTAACAACTTGGGTTGCTGTCGCAGCATTTCCAGATGTATCTATTGCTTTCCAAGTTACCGTAGTCTTTCCAATTGAAAAGTATGCTGGAGCATCATTAGTAACAGACTCTACACCAACTGCATCATTGACAGCTGGGAGTCCAAGATCTACAGAATTATGATCAGGAGTCTTTGCTTCAATTGTAACAGGTTGAGGTGCTGTCAATACTGGTGGCGTTGTATCTTGTACAGTGATTTTCTGAACAGCTTTTGCCACATTCCCGCCATTGTCTGTCGCAGTCCATGTTATCATAGTAATACCTAGTGGGAATTTTGGTGGTGCATTACTAGTAAGAGAAGCTATACCACTATCATCTGTTGCAGTAGCCTGACCAATTGATACTGGTGTCAAAATTCCAGTTGCTTCAACGGTCATGTCTGAAGGAGATGTAATAGATGGAGGAGTGTGATCGTTAGGAACTAGGATTTTAGGGAGATTAGCCTGGGTTGTATTTTGTGTAACTGTTACTTGTTTTGTTTGATTAGTTGTTTGTGGTTGATTAGTATTTTGTGTAGGTGCGGCAGCTGGAGGTAAGGCTTCAGTAAATTTCTGAATCCTATTATTGTTAGAGTCAACAACGAAGATATTTCCGTTAGAGTCTACAGCAGCCCCTAGAGGATTATCAAAAAAGTCAGCACCGGTACCTTGGCTTCCCCAGTTAGTAACTGGAGTTCCAGTAGCATCTAGCTCGACAATTCTATTATTTCCAGTGTCTGCTACAAAGATATTTCCTGACTTATCTACAGATATGCCAAGTGGGTGTTGCAGATTTGCCCCAGTTGAAGCACTAAAAGTGCCCAAGGATACACCATCTTGGGTAAATTTTTCTATTTTGTTTCCTCCTGCATCAGTTACATAGATGGCTCCATTCAAATCGACAGCAACTGCACTTGGAGAAAGAAATTGACCAGCATCAAGTCCACTCTGTCCAATATTTAGTAGAAAGGTTCCATTACCATTAAATTTCTCTACCCTATTGTTTCCTGTATCTGCAACATATACATTACCGCTGGAATCTACTGCAATTCCTTTTGGTAGTAGAAAGGCTCCATTGTTACTTCCTTTACTTCCCCACTGTGAAATAAAATTTCCAGAGAGATCAAATTTTTGTATTTTATCATTAACATTATCAACAACATATATGGCATTATTAGTAATCGCAATTCCTACTGGTGCGCTGAATTGACCACTACCAGAACCTTTTGCTCCAAAATTTGAAAGAAAGTTTCCGTTGTTATCAAATTTCTCTACTCTATTGTTTCCAAGATCAGTGACATAGACATTACCAAAAGGATCAATTGCCACTCCTTGTGGAAATGCAAATTGACCATCTTTCGCCAGTCCATAAGTACCCCACTGGGAAGAAAAAGAAGGGCTGGGAGTAGCCCAAGAATAACCAACAACCATACTTGATAGTACAAGTAACATAATCCCAATTAGTACTGGGTAAGTCTTCAACACATACAGATGGCAAGACACTAAAAAGATCTCCTTAGTTAGAAATTGTTACAACTTAGGTCAATTCTGGTAAATTAGAAGGGCTTGTTGACTTCTCTTGTGAAGACATAGCTTGCAATAGCGACCATAACCACCACAAATCCGCATATTACGGATATTTCTATTGCCACTGACAACATTTGGGCAGTGCCAGTCATCATCTGCCTAATCAATAATACAGCATAAGTAACAGGATTAAGTCTTGCAACAAAAGCAAGCCAAGACGGTAAGAGTTCCAAAGGAAAAAGAGCAGGACTTAGCATAAACAAAGGCATTCCTAGAAAGTTGATGAGACCCCAAAAGGTCTCTTGTGATTTTGATGTGGCAGCAACAATAACGGATATTCCAGAGAAGCCAAGTGAAAATATCGTAACAGTCAATAGAATTGGCAGTATCATAAACAAGTTTGACATATGAACTCCTAATGCAAGTGCAATTCCTAAAATCAGACTTGACTGTAGAGTAGATATCAATGATATTGAAAGCATTTTTCCTAATGCAATAGATGACCTAGATATTGGAGAGACAAGAGCTTTATTCATGAAACCATATCGTCTATCCCATAAAGTGTTGACTCCACCAAAAATACTTGTGAATATTGCAGTAAGCATTATCACACCTGGTGCCATAAATTCTATGTAAGAACCATGAAAACCTACAGACTGAATTAATGGTCTAGTACTTGCAAATGTATTACCCATAACTATAATCCATATGGCAGGCTGAATGAGTCGTATCAGTATTCCACTTCGTGATTTCTTGTATCTTTTCATTTCCCTCCAGAAAATAGTATATGTATCAAAGAGCATTGTCATGATACTCTAAGTCTCCTTAGTCTTTCGCGCATTTTTTTTCTATCATACTTGCCTTCATCTTCTCTTAGCTCACGACCAGTGTGTGATAAAAATACATCATCAAGAGTAGGTTTAGTAAGAGAGATAGTCTCTATCTTGACTTTAAGATCATTTGCACGTTGAAAAATTTGAGGAGTAAGCTGATCTCCACTAGTTGTAAAGACTGTCACTACAAGTCCATTTGTTGATACATCTTTTACTGTAGGAGTTTTTCTAATTTCTGAAACTAATTCCTCGAGTTTTGTTTCCGAGTCAATTTCAAAAATAACTATTTCATTACCTAAAGAATTTTTCAATTCCTTTGGAGACCCAGTTACCTTGATTTTTCCATTATCAATTATTGAGATATTATTACAGAGTTTATCAGCCTCTTCCATATAGTGAGTGGTAAGAAAAATAGACATTCCAAATTCATCATGAATTTTTTTTATATATTCCCAGATTTTGTACCTAGTCTGTATATCAAGGCCAAGAGTTGGTTCATCTAAGAATAAAACTTTAGGCATGTTCAGCAATCCTCCTCCAATGTCAAGTCTTTTTCTCATGCCTCCCGAGTATGTCACGGCTGCCTCGTTTTGCCTGTCAGTCAATTCGATTATCCCAAGTATTTCATCTATTCTTCTTGTTCTGAGATCTTTTGGGATATGATTGAGTCTTGCTTGTAACTCAAGATTTTCCCTACCTGTAAGGTATTCATCTACTGTAGAATCCTGTTGTACATATCCAATATTTTGCCTAACAATTTTTGCTTGAGATGTAACATCAAATCCTGCAACAAATGCTTTTCCGGAGGTTGGTTTTAGCAAGGTAGTTAGAATCATAATAGTCGTACTCTTACCTGCACCATTAGGTCCCAGGAATCCAAAGATCTCTCCATTTTCTAGCTTTATTGAAATTTCATCAACTGCCTTGAGGCCACTAGAATAAACTTTAGAAAGTTTGTCAGTCTCTACAGCATACAACATAGAACAGAAAATTAATCTATTATAAATTGCTATTAGGAAAAATAGAGATTTTCGACGTCTAACCAGAGATGAGTAAATTTTTAATATTGAGAATTCTAAAATATTTCTCATGCTAAGACTTGATATCTTTTTGATCGTAATTTTAGCAATTATAGTAGTTGAAAATGCAAATGCATTATCAGGTGACATGACTTTGAGTAGCCCAATCGCTGTAGATGCCAATGGTAATCAGAAATCAGACATACATGTAGGTGAGGTTGTTGCTTTTTCATCAATAATATCAAATCATTCAGACGGTGAAAAACGATTTACATATCTAGTATCAATTATTAATCAAAATAATCAAGTTGAAGTAAGAGAAGGTCTTTCAGCAGATATTGGTCCAAATCAGGAATTTACCGTAGCACAATCATGGATGCCTAAAGAATCTGGGATATACGATGTACAGACAGTTATACTTAATGGATATCTCATCTCAAGCCCACTAACAGACATAATCAACACTCAGGTTACTGTAAAATAAAAAAGATAAAAAAAGATTTTATGGATTTTTGTATTCGTCTTTTGTTTGTCTGAGAATTACCTTTTCTCCAACACCCCAGATTTCTGAAGTGCGAAATATTCTCGAGCCAACAAGACCATCAGACACCTCGATAGATTCTAACTCGTTTGTATCAGTGTTCATGTGGAGTCTTTTGATTTTACCAATCTTACGCCCATCTATGTCAACCACTTGAGAGTCAATTCTTATCGGTGCAGATGATAGCAGTACTGATTCTTCAGTGAATCGGTCTATGTAGTCACGCGATAGAAAGTGATCTTTGTGCAATCCCTTGTGAACAGTTATTCCCACAACTTCTAGGGTATCTGAATTGATATGGATGTGCTTTACTTTACCATATTCGATTCCTTCTCTATCAATGACCTTTTTTCCTTTAAAGTCATCTGCGGTGATTTGCTTTCGGTCTAATTCTGTACTTGTAGCCATGCGTTCGACTTGTCAAGTCAGTTTATTGAAGGAGGTATCAGGGTTTTCAATCTAATCGGTTAAATTCTTTAGAACTAGTCATCTCTTGTGGAAATTCGAGAGGGAACTTTCAAGGCAATGCTAGTTACTACGGGAAGAAAATCAGGTAAAGAGCATTCAGTTGAGATTAGAGCAGTATTTTACAATGGGAAATTCTATTTTTCTCGAAGAAATCCAAATAGTGACTGGTTAAAAAATGCACTTTACAATCCCAATGTCAAAATAGAATACCAAGAAAAATTCATTTTAGGAACAGCATCACTAGTAGATGATCAAGAATTATGTAAAAAGATATCACACATGAAATATGCTGATAAGAGATCCGAAGAAGCAAGAATAGTTTTACAAGTTAACCCATGTGAACAATTGTAGTCATGCCACGTCGTTCGTATTCCTGACTATCTTTTGTTTCAGTTACAATAACTGTAAAAGAAATAATATCTCTTAGTTGACATTTTTGAGCATCCATTTTCAAGTGTAGATCTAAAAGATCAAAGTCTTTATCAGAAATATTGGATTCATCAATTGTAACAGGACTTGTAGAACTTATCAAGAACCTCTTATCCTTTTGATGCCACCCTAGTTTTACTTTATACCCTTCTCTTCCAGTTGCTTTTACAGTGATGTCTAATATTCCAGGTTTTGCAAGTGTATAACCTGACATATTATTAACAAAGACTCCTACCTGAAATGGATATCCAGCAGTATTTTCTGCCATTTTTTGTATACCATCGTTCATGACAATATCCACTCCTTTTATGGTAGTTGCAATTTTTGCTATCCATTCATTTGTTCGTTCCACGATTGCATGTATTTGTGTACGTCTTTTCTTGTCTTCATCTTCTGGTAGTTTGTAATAATCAACCCATGCAAGATAATCGCCACAAATATCTTTGATAAATTGTATGCATGTGACCTTGTAATCTTCAACGCTTGATGCTCTTTCAGAGCCCTCATCATATGGCACACTATCCTTATCCAACGGAAGC
>JANXYF010000057.1 GCA_025350175.1 Nitrosopumilales archaeon
ACTACACATGTATCTCCTACGTTTACCTTTGCGTCAGAAATTAAAGTCCTACCATCATGGAATCCTAATTGAGTTTTTTTACCCCTGATAGTTACCTTTGAAGTTACTTTGAGTAATTTCTTTGATTTATCAGATGGATTAATCTTGATTGGCATCAATACAGTCAAATCTTTTGGAACAAGTCTGTAAATGTCAGAGACACCATCTAACTCTACAACATCCATCAAACCAATTCCATGATGAAGTGATTTTCTTACAATACCATCTACTTTTACTTTACCTCCATATATGACAGATTTTGCTTCTCTTAGAGATGTAGCAAGTTTTAGAGTATCACGGAGAAATACTGCAGTTGGAATGGATACATCTTTTTTATGACCACCGGGTTTGACTGTAACAACAAATCGTTTGTCTTTTCTTGTTATGCCCCAGAAAAGTGGAGCCATTTGTCTTTTTAGTTTTTTACTGCCAGAAATGCTAACCATTACTCATTCCCCTTTGATTTTGTAGATTGTGGTTTATCCTTTTTATCAGTCATTTTAGTATCCTTTGTCTTTTCTTTTGTAACCTCTTTTTGTTCTTTTGGTTTTGTCTCTTTGGGTTTTACAATTTTGGGTTCCGGAGTAGATACTGGCTTAGGAGTCTTTGTTTTTTGTCCCGCAAGTCTGTTTTGTCTCCATTTGTCTTCGAGGTTTAATGAAGTAATAACCACATTTGATGGATGAATGAAAATGTCGACATTTCCGCCTTTGAGTTTTTCACGTTTTATTCCCTCGATAGCAATTCCCCTTTTCTCTGTGGAAACTCGAGTAACTTTACCTTCTATTCCTTTGAATTCACCACGTAATACTTTGACACTGTCACCTTCGATAACACGCATGCTTTTACAATGATGTTTTTCTTTAAGATCTTTAGCAAGGTGTGAACCAAGTTGTTTGCTAAGCAAGTGTTTTGATGCAGTGTAAAGCATTCTTTTTCGGATTGTTGTCGGCTTCATATTATACCACCATAGATGCCAAGTTTGCAATTCTCGGATACTTTTCAGCTGCCTCTACTGCTACTGGTCCCTTAATTTCTGTGCCCTTGATTTCACCCTCTGGTGTTACAAGTACTGCCGCATTATCTTCAAATGTTACGCGTGTTCCATTCAATCTTCTTACTGCATATTTTTGTCTAACAATAACCGCACCAAATATTTGTCCTCTAAGTTCACCAGGACCTTTCTTAACTACAACGTTACAAAAGTCACCAACAGCTGCTGCTGGATAACGAGCAACTCTGGTCTTTGTTTTTTGGACCATTACAATTTCTAAAATCTTTGCACCAGTATTATCAGCACAGACTACTTGAGCTCCTAGTGGAAGTGCTCTTGTGACATATGGTCTGAACTCTTGAACTCCTTTTGCTGATACTGCACGACTTTTTGTTGCACCCATTATGATACTACCTCAACTACAACAAAAGAGACACTTTTTGAAATTGGTCTGCATTCAGCGGTAAGAACAATGTCTCCCTCTTTTACATCAATACATTGAGGTCTATGTGCATGTAACTTGCTTTGACTTCTTGCATATCTCTTTAATTTGATATCAAATCTTGGAAATTCTTGCTGTACTACAACAGTTCTCGGAGCTTTAGCACTAACTACTTTTCCTTGAACTAGCTTACCTCTAACACTTAGAACTCCGTGAAACGGACATAGGTCATCACCGCATTCGGATTTTGGTGCTTTGACTTGTAAGCCTATATTTTTGGTCATGCTTTTACTCCCATTCTTTCATATGATCTTTTTGCAATAGATTTTCCATCCACAATAGAAGTCATGCCATTTAGATTAAATTTCCAAATGGAATCCATCTTGGACATGTGTTTTACACCAGTTGAAGTTTCAATAGTTAACATAGATTTAGTTTCATCAATTATTTTTCCGTGCAATCCTACAACTTGAGAATTATTAGATTCTACAATTGAGGTTTCAAGTCCAATTAATTCATGACGTGTTATATTTTCAGTTGTAATCATTTGGTTTTCATCTCATTTATTCTAGTTAATACTCTTGCTATATCTCTTCGAAGAGGTTTTACTTTACCACTATCTTTTCGTAATGTTCCCTTGGATGCCTCAATTTTTAATTTAGTCAGCTCTGAACGTAGTTGACCCAATCTATCCTTAAGATCAGTCTCATTAAATTCTCTTACAGTCTTCATCTTTATGCGGGTCATTACTTGAGATCCTCTTCTACCTCTTCAAAGGTTTCCACTTTTTCAATAAGTTTTTCTTCCAACTCTATCACTTCACTTTCTGTACGTGGCTTTGTTGGATCAATTTGTGTTTCCTCCACAATTTCAATCTCTAATGGTACTTCCTCAACTATTGCTTTTGCTTCTTTCTTGATTACCTTGAGCTCAAATTCTGGAATGAATCTTTCTTTTCTTGCAATTCTAATTCTAACTCCAATAAGACCCATTTTTGTCTGAACGTGTGCAATA
>JANXYF010000058.1 GCA_025350175.1 Nitrosopumilales archaeon
TCTAATCTTGTAACAGACTGGAGATAACTTCTTGCAGATTCGATAGACTTTCCTTTTATGTAATGTGCAATTTCTCTTGCATGTTTGTGGGAAATTGTTTTTTCTCTTAATGCTGCACGCACGTGTCTTGTCTTGTCATAATTTTGGAAAGCATAGTCAAAATGCATAGATATCACTTTAATGGTACATACAAGCTAGACCTTGATGCTCCCACACCAGGTGCGCCATGGACAACTCTCTTGTTGGTCAATACAAATTCTCCAAGGTAATGTCCAACCATCTCGGGTCTAATTACTACTGGCTTGAATTCTTTTCCTGAATAAACATGAATTGTAAGACCTGTAAAATATGGCAAAACAATAACATCTCTAAGATGTGTTTTGATTTGTGTGTTAGTTTTTCCAGCGTTTGCAGCTTTGATTTCTTCTAAAAGCTTACGCTTACCATCTGTAATTCCTCTTGTAAGTGATCTTCTAGCTCTTGATGGTAAAAGTTTAAAGAGATTTTCCAATGACATGGCTTTTAATTCTTCGATCTGAAGACCTCGATATTTGTATTCTTTAACCATTTATTCTCACCATTGCGTTAGTTGATTCAAGACTGACCATATTATAGCATTCCTATCTTTGTAGCCAAATCTCTTGCCTTTTCAACTGTCTGGAATTTTACAAATGCTTTTTTACCATATACTGTTCTGCAAATATTTACTTTAATTGGAGTCTCTTTGTAAAGAAGGGTCACTGCCTCTACAATCTTTGGTTTTGATGCTTCTTCTCTTACCAAGAAACAGATTCTGCTTTGATTTTCAACTAGTGCAAATGTCTTTTCTGTAATGTATGGTTTCAAGATGATGTGATTCGCTTCTTCAATATTCATTTTGTAGCCACCATAACTTCAAGATGAGGAGATTTTATTTTTGAAATTTCTTCGATAGCGCCCTTTGTAAAAACTGTTAATCTAATTGGTCTTGCACCAGGAGCCAAGTCAAGTACACTAAGACTTTTTGCGTTTACCACATCTACTCCCAAAATAGAGCCGGCAGCTTTAGTAAGATTCGTGGAATCTTTTACTACAAGTAATACACTTTTGCCTATCTTTGCTTGTCTACCCCTAAGACGAGGTTTTCCCGTACGAGCTTTTCTTTCTTTTAGTCTATCGATATCTTGTGACAGATGTAATGCATCAAAAATCTTGGCTAACTCTTTTGATTTGAATACGGATTCAATTTGATCAGATACAACTATTGGAAATGAATTTATCTTGTCTACCTTGTGGCCTCTAAGTTTTACCAATGCAGATGAAGTTGTTGCAGCCAATGCAGTACAAAGTGCAAGTCTATTTTCTTTCTTGTTCAACATTTTATGCACTATTTTTTCTGAAGTCGGAGGATGTGCTTGTCTTCCTTTACGTGTCATTGCAACACCACCGGCTTGGCCTTGTCTTCCTCCTCCACCGCCTGCCATTCTTGCAACTCTGGCTTGGTGATGACCTGTAGGAGGACTGTTTGATTCTGCAACTACATCCATACCAGCGTTTGGATATCGACCTTGTCTTTGAAATGAGTGAGATTCTAAATGGAGGTATGCTTTGTGGATTAGTTCATTTCTAATTGGAGTTGAAAATACTAGAGGTAATTCAATATCCCCATCGCTTGAACCTGTTGTTGAAAATACTGGAACTTTCATTTGTTAATCATTACCTCTAATATTTTTGGTGGTATAACCTTTGTCAACTTTGGTCTAACAGGAGCACGAAGTTTTACAAGTCTTCGATAAGTTCCTGGAATTGAGCCACGTATTACAACATAATCACCTTGGACTACTCCAAAGTGTTTGTAACCACCAGCTGGGTTTATTTTTAATTCTTCATTTGCAGTATTGCTCATTATCATGATTCTGTTGTTATACTGAGTTCTCTGATGGAAACCTCGTTGACCAGCTCTTGGAACTGTGTACATGATAGTTGAAGGACTGATTGGACCTAGCGTACCAAGAGCTCTTACACTCTTTCTTGATTTGTGTTGTTTCTTCTTAACACCCCATCTTGTAATTGGACCTTCGATACCTTTTCCTTTTGTAATAGCTGCAACGTCAACTTCTACTCCCTTTTGGAATACTTGATCAATTTTGACTTCTTTTCCTAAAAGATCTTTTATGAAAGCAAATTGTTTTGGAATGTCTCCACCTTTTACTGAAACTTCAAAAACATATGGCTTCTTTTGTTCAAGTCCTGCCTTGCGTGGAAGAATAGCTGCAATTGCAAAAAGTTCATCAATATGGTTAAGTGATTTTTCTGCGTTCTCAATTCCTTTTTCATCGGGTTTTGTTTTGAAAAGTCTTGAAAGTTCTTTTGGTAAATCTTTTGCATAAACATCAAAAGTTGAATCAACACCATATCTGTCTCTTGAATAACCTCTTATTCCAATTATGGACATTGGCGGTGTAACAACTACAGTACCAAGTCCAACAAGTTGTTTTCCAAAATTAGGAGTCTTTTCACGATCATCAATACTTGCTATACGCATACACGCTGCTTTGAAACCGGCATAGCCCAGAAGCTTTGGCTGATCTGCTTTCACATCTGGCCAGGTTCTAATTCTGGCTTCCATGCTCTTCGCTCTACCCCTTGGTAAATATGCAAGGCTTCCCCTCCTAGGTTGACTATGCTTCCTATGACCCATAGATAAATTGCAATTGTCGAAAACCCCATTATAAGTCTATAAGCAAAAAAGAGTAAAATTCGATTTTTAAATTGAGATCTTAGTGCCAAAAATGCATTAGACGAGTTATCATGACAAAACTTCCAATTATAATTCCTGCAACACCTACCATAATTGCAAAAAGTAAAAATTTTTTTTTGTCCAAGATTTTCTTACCAAACCAGATCCATATTAAAACTAATTTCGAGTCAGAGTATTCAAAACAGCAAGAGTTCCAAGAATGGCCTCTTCTAGTCGGACTGTCTCTGTTGCTTGCTCTGGAAAGAAATTCAACACTTGCGATCTTGGAACATTTCCAATGTTCTTTCCCAAGATCTCATAAACTCCTTTTTTTGGAGCACCAAAAACAACAAGAACATTTTCACGCGAGATTTCATCAAAATATTTTTGATTTTTGTGTATGGTTTTGCCTTTTCTTGATGCAAGTATTACATGTGAGCCCCAAGTACTAAGAAAATTTGTAAGATTTGAGATCTCTTTAACATCATATCCCCAATACTGTGAGATCTCTTCTTTTCCAATCTGCTTTATGGAGAATTTTGGATATCCTTCCTTGAATTGGACTATTATTCTCTTTCCCTCTTCCTCTCTACCATAGTATGGAATTAATTCTTCAAAACCAACGTTGACAAATTTACCTCCTCGGGAATATACAACAACACCATCTCTGACATCTTTGGCTTTGACTTTTTTTGGATCTGTTGTTTGTACATGTGATGGAATCTTGAGTGGACTAAGACTGCCAGCAAATTGTAAATCACTGCTCATTGGATAAAGCATTCTACGAAGATATTGCGGTGTTTCAAGATAGCGTAGAATAGTTCTAAGTAAAGATCTATCTCTGTCAGAGCCGCTAGTTTCTTTATAGATGTAAATTTCACTTACACGAAATATAGAGCAAGCCCTTGCAATCTGAGATATCTTCATTGCCTTGTCAAGTGGAGTGGGCTCTTCAGATAATGACGAATCGGGAATCGCTATTGAAATTTTCAATGTATGCTCTTAGATTGTTGCGTTATAAAATAGGAGGTGCTACTTTGGTCTCTTGGCGATATTTTCTTTGGCTTTGGAAGCAAAGTGTTCAATATCTTTTTCAGATGTTCTTGTCAGCATTTTAGTAGCGGTGGGAATTTGAGCCATCTTGATATGTTTTACACCTTCTTTTTCTTCGCTTACTAGATAGATGGATTCTATTGCCATGGCTGCTGCTTCCTCAACTGTCATGTCTTTTTTGTAATTCTTTTCTAGAAATTCTGTAACTTGATCTGCACCTGCGCCAATTGCTACTGCATCATATGAAATGTATGTACCGCTTGGGTCAGTAAGGTATATGTTACTGCCGCTCTTGTCAATTCCTGCAATTAT
The DNA here is from genome assembly GCA_025350175.1 of Nitrosopumilales archaeon. Lineage (GTDB taxonomy): Archaea > Thermoproteota > Nitrososphaeria > Nitrososphaerales > Nitrosopumilaceae > Nitrosotalea. The sequence continues at coordinate 4,085 of JANXYF010000058.1, forward strand.
AAGTGCGACACCAAATGGTCTCACACCGGCATATTGTGTATATTGTTGAGCTTGATCTGCCAAGTGTTTTGCAACTGCCTCTACCTCGATTGGCTCGTCGTAAATCATTCGATTACTTTGTGAAAAGAATCTTGCATTGTCAACTTGGGAACGTGCATCTGGGATGTAACCTGCCGCTGCAACTCCAATGTGATCATCTACTTGAAATATTTTTTGGGTAATATCAGAATTTTGTAATTTTCTTGGTTTTTCTTCTACTGCAAGTATGATTCCATCCTTGCTCTTGACACCTATTGCAAGAGTACCTCTTCGTACTGTCTCTATTGCATATTCAACTTGGTAAAGTCTACCGTCAGGCGAAAAGACTGTAATTGCTCTATCATAACCTGCAGCTGCTGGAAGCATTTCAAATTTCATCCTTTGAAGGTTTAATTTAAGTTTATACAACTTGAGATCATGCGTTTTGAGATCTCATTTCGCGGTCACAAAAATGTAAGATCACTTCATCCAAAATCAATCGAGATTACAACTGAATCAGAACTTACAGTAAATGGAGATTGCATAGTTGGTGTAAATGCATCATGTGGGTGTCTTGGAATTCCAGATGAAATGAAAACATTGTTGCAAAAACAAGAATCAAAAGTCACATTTACCATAATAGTAGGAGACCTTTCATTCATGATAGTAGGTAAAGGAAGTGAGAATCTTACCATGAAAAATCCACATGATATTGTAATTAGAAAAAGCAATTTCACATGCCCAAGGACTTTGTCAATCGGATGTGATACTGCATCAGATTCAATTCCGCGTCAAATGATAGAGGCGTTACAAAATCCAGAAACTGTCGGAATTTTTAGAATAGAAATAAAATAAAAAATTATTTCTGAGCGTTTATCGAACCGTTACTTTCAAACACCTTAGTCATTGCACGGTTTACGATTTCCATCACAATGTGTTCTTCATAATTTGATTCAGGGGAAACATTTTTCTGACTTTTTTTCTTTATTTTAGAGCCTACGTTTTCAGAGATGTTTTTCATTACCTTTTCTAATTTTACAGATGTTTCTGTAATCATCTTGGAGAATTCAGTTTCAAAGTTAGCTGGAAGTTTGTTTCCCATCACTCTAACGGATGTTCCATAATATTTCATAACGGCCCCACGAACTTCTTCCATTTTTACGATTTCAATTAATCCGGCATTTTTTAAAACATCAATATGATGCCTTATGGTAGTAGTTGCTTTTCTGTATCCTATTTTGTTTAATTCATCTACAATCTGTTCTGTTGGAAGTTGTTTGTGATACAGAATTTGGAGAATTTTAATTCGTGCAGTATCATCAAGGGCTTTTGCTTGGTCTGCATTAGTGGTAAGTATTTTGTTTATTTTGAGTTCTTTTTGTAGTAGCGTTGACATGTTCTGCATCATCTTTTGTAGTAATCCTAAAAGATCAAGAGATCATATTTTTTTGTCCAATACGTAATTTTTTTTTATGTTCTAAGTTTGGTCAATCCGTCGCAATATTTCTAGTCACGATACAATATACAATAACATATACTGATACAAATCATAATACTAGTATCAAACTAATAACAGTGGTACCAACATCATACCGCTATCATCATTATTGTACCGGTACAAAAAATACTAAAAATTTTAAAAAAATAGAAAATTTGGAAAAAGATTTCACCTGATGGGTCAAATGTGTGCAAGGGCTTGAAAATACAGAGGGGTCTGAATTTAAAATTCGAGTTAAAACTTGATTCCAGTTATATTTTCGTACGCAATGATGTATCTTGATGACAATTCGTTACACAGTTGGTCAGACAGTTGTGGTGCAATAGGTTTTTTTCCTGCATTTCTATCATCTTCAAACTTTTTTTGGTATCCGTTTGCTGCAAGCCAATCACGTAAAAGTTGCTTGTCAAAGCTTTCCTGAATCTTTCCAACTTGATAAGATGCTTTTGGCCACAGACGATATTCGTCTGGCCCTATAGAGTCACCAAGAATAATATCATCTCCTATCTTGCCAAACTCTAACTTTAAGTCAGCCAATACAAATCCTGCAACATCTGCAGCTATGAACATCTGTCGATAAACTTCAAGAGATGTGTTCTCTAGCCACTCATACTCTGCTTTAGTTACAAGATTCTTGTCAATCGCATCTTGCTTTGATATTGGAATATCATGTGTTTCAGATTTTGTTGTAGGATCAAAGATTGGCGTTGACAGTTTTTCTGCAAGTTGCGGAATTGAACCATCCGATAACTTGACTTGCCCATCTTTCCATCTTTGTACAAGACTTCCATAGAAATATCCACGTACGACGCATTCAATTGGAATCATCTGCATCTTTTTTACTACAATCTTGTCCTTACCTTCGGTTCTAATGTAGTGGTTTTTGATTGGTAGTTTTTTGAACCAAAATTCCGCAAACCTGCAAAGTACCTCACCTTTTTTTGGAATCGGAGTTGGAAATTTCACATCAAAAGCAGATACCCTATCTGAGAAATGAAATAGAATATTCCCATCTGGAAGATCATAAATGTCTTTTACCTTACCTGAGCGTAGAAACTCGGGGCGGTATATCAGTTTAAATTCCAGCCTGTTCAATGACCGCCTGTTTGAAGTTTCTACGCTCAGGTAAGGTAAAAGACATTTACGAGCTTCCAGATGGGAATATTCTATTTCATTTCTCAGACAGGGTATCTGCTTTTGATGTGAAATTTCTAACTCCAATTCCAAAAAAAGGTGAGGTACTTTGCAGGTTTGCAGAATTTTGGTTCAAAAAACTACCCATCAAAAACCACTACATCC
>JANXYF010000078.1 GCA_025350175.1 Nitrosopumilales archaeon
TGCCTCGATAGCTCAGCCTGGTAGAGCGAACGCCTCGTAAGCGTTAGGCCGTGGGGTCGAATCCCACTCGAGGCTTTAATCAAGTAAAAACAGGCATAATTTTCTAATTATTTTTAAAGTCTGGGTTCTTCTACTTTTTCATCACGAGATTCGATATCTAATTCAAGTTCCTTAAGTCCCTTCCACCATACTAATGTCTCTGCCACCATTACTCCCCTTTTGATAAACCAAACTACACCTTTATAGATCTGTCGGTTTGCAGTCTGCTAACTCAAAAACCAATTTTTTTGTACAAAAATTATTATTCACTTGAAAACATATCTTTGATAATTTTAGATCGCATCAAATTTTAAAATAATTTTATAAAAAACAAAAAGACAGATCTTGAAAATTTTATCAAAATATAGATTTAGGATTTTAAAAATTAAAATAATAAAAAGTGAAGAGGCTTAAAGATCTAAGCCAAAAGAGTCTGCAAGATTCTGGAATCTCTCATATGTCTGCAGATATTGCTTACCTTTTGTTGTTATGACAAATGTGTTCTTTCCGTCAAATTCTATCTTGTTGATTAGACCTGCACCGGTTAGGTTGTCTACGAATTTCGATAGTCTTGAATGTGATAAATTGGCCTTTGTTAGAAGTGATGTTACGTTAATTCCGTTCATACCGCTTTCTTCTGTTACAGTAAGCAAATCTCTTACTATCTGCATGCTTGTTCTATATACTACCATTGTATGAAACTATAAGATTTGGTGATATAAGGGTATTACTATTTATCCTCTTTGTAATCCTTATAGGGGTGTATTTTTCCACGATAAAAGGAAATTTATCCCTTTTTTGATGGTATGAGACATTGGATTTTTCATGTATAGAGGACTGTTCAAAGTGCTGCATTGAGAGAGAGTATTATCCAACAAAGAAATTTGGCAAGGTTGGTGTTCTTATCTTACCTGATGAGAAAAAAAAGATCGAGTCATTGGCAGAAAAAAATGGCATCAAGATTACTATATTGCCAAGAATAGGAGTATCTGAAAACAAGTCTGATGGGCCTGATACCATACTTGCATATCAGATGATGGGAAGGGAACAAAATGGCAACACATGTCCCTTTTTGAATATGGAATCTAGTAAAAGATCGCCACATGGTGGATATACATGTAAAATTTATGATTCCCGCCCACTTGCATGCAGGGCATATCCTGTGATAGAATCTGCTCCACTTACTCTAGATTCAAAGTGTAAATTTTGTGAAAGATGTGATGCCCCTACTGGACATGTAGACTCGGAACTAGAATCACTAGTTAAAATAAAAGATGAAATGAAAACTGATGCACCTTACATTTGGCGTTATGCAACAGGTGTTGGAGAATCACAAGATAAAGATCTGATTGAAAACGGTTGGTTCCTAGTCTGATTTGTTGACTCTTTCATGAGTTCCTGGATAGTGTTCTCCAATTTTTTTAGAATAGCACTTGCTGCACAAATTACCCTTTATGTTCCATGATTGCATTGGAACGTAAACATGATCAAAAGGACCATTGCATAAGGAACATTGACCAATCTCTTTCATGTTGTTATTTATCGATCGACTTCGTTATAAAAATCATGAACGTAAATAGTATGTTAAATACTAGGATATTCTAGAATAAAATAGCGGTAGGATGGCTGGCCAATGTGGACCTCCTGCAAGAGAACCTATCGGTCAACCGTTCTGCCGCATTAATTTAAAATTCTAAAAAAGATCTTGAACTACTTTTTGGATGCTGGCAATCTCTTCTTCTTCTTGTTTTATCTTCTTCTCTATTACGCGAACCATGGAATCCTGCCAAACATGGTGAGAGAAAAAATTGTGGTATGTATTTGCAGCAGTCATCTCATCGTCCACTACAGTATCTTCTAGGAACTTGGTCACAATGGTATCTGTCAGCTTTAGGATACGCTGATTTAGCTTGACACTTTTGAATATTGGTTCTAGCTTGGATATGTCTTCTTTAAAGTCGTCCTTTGAATGTAGAATCTTTTCATGGAGGACCTTAAAGTATACTGCTACAAAGAATAAAGTTGCATACCTCTTTGTCTTATGGCCTCCCTTCTTTCCATAGTTTAATGACTTTTTTGCATATTCCTTGATAAAATATGGATAAAGTAACAGTCTAAAATCATCCTTTAATTTCTCGTTAAAGACTTCATCATACTTGCTACCTCTTGGTAAAAATTGTGCAGGAGAGCTATATGCCTCAGTAGGTCGTTGCTCTGTTCCTGCAACAAAGGCCTGTATAGCATCCTTTGCTACAATGACTTTTTTGTGATTATCTGGCAAATATTTGTTGTAAATTGTATCGCCCACAAACTCACTTTGATGTGATTTTGTCTTGGTATCAAAAGAGCCTCCTTGAATTTCATAAAAATAATGAATGTTTTCCATTTGTGACTTTATTGATTTGTGAAAATCCATTAATGATACCAGATCTTTTCCTCTTACTGCATTCTGAGAGTTTCTGTATTTTGTTATGTTATTCTGATCAAGTTCGTCTGCAGCTTTTATGATTGTGACAGTTATACTTCCATCCAAATTATGAGTACGTCTTGCATGGTCTAACACAGAATTTGATGTCTGTGCCCCGTTTACTATTTGAGGTGAGTGTAGTACAATTGAATTATCTTCCAATTCCTCAAAGTCACTTACAACTATGGTTATTCCGTTATTGTAATAGAAAAATTTGTGGGGCACTTCCTGTAAAGTTTCTCTTAATCCCTTGTTTACTGTAGTCTTGAACTGCATCCATTGTCTGATGTTTGATTCAAAGACATAGTCCTTGTTCTTTGTAACAAAATTAGTAAGCTCTCTTAATTTTAAAATCCCTAAAAGTGTATTCTGGTATCTTAATTTAGTTTCAAGTTTGATGGATGCCTTTTTGCCAGCAGCTGGTTTTTTTATTCTATCCCAAAGTTTTCTAACTATGACATCTACATCATAAATTTCAACAGACTCAAAATTCTCATCTTCCACCTTTTGGTCAGTTACATAGATGCATTCAATCTTGAGATTTTTTTCCTGAATCTTTGTGACAAGATGTGCAAGTTCTGGACGCATCTTTGCAATATCTTTCCCTTGCAATCTCTTTACATCTTCTCTGAATTTTACTATGGCTTCAATGGAATGAGATGTCCCATACTTTGACTGGAATAGGTAGATCTTATCTTCTGAAAAATCCACTGGCAGATACGCATCTATTCCTAGATCGTTTGCACCATCAATTATTGCATCAGTTGCATCATCTTCAGTTGCCTCAAAAACTCTAGTTAGTACCCATTGCAAAAAATTATGGCCTTTTTCAACCTCATTTTGTGCACTTTCCGCATATTCTTTTATGCTGTCTTTGACATTTTGTACAAAACCATCTAGCGGTTGACTGCTGGTATTCTGATATGAAATAGGTTTTGCACCTGGGATGTATTCTAGTAAATTATTACTTTCTGCCAAATTCACACTGTCTACAAACTACCCTATTTAGAAAAGCGGGTTATTATGATATAATGAAAAAGGTGAGGAAGGGATTTGAACCCCTATAGATTCGCTTTGCAGGCGAACGCATAGCCACTCTGCCACCTCACCGCGATCAAAATGGCTTTATTTGAACAATTAAATCTTTTAGATTAGAATTTTGAAAATTGCTTTGCTGCAAGTCTAATGTCTTCCGATTTTATCGTCTTCCTACCTGCATGTACTGACATCTCCACTGCATTTTTTGCAATTGAACCACCAATCTCTTCTAGTATTCTTCTAAGCTCATTGGCTGATTCATCACTTACTCTTTCTGCACCTGCTTTTTTCAAAATCCGATACATTACAGAAAGACCAAATTCTGTTGTCATACAATAAAACCAAAAAACCCCGATAAAAGACTTTGAGTGGAAAAAAACTATGCAAGGATCGATTTATACACACTATTTTGTGCTCAAATATGTGACTAACCATTGACCTGGCTGACTGATGCTCATATTCATCTATCAGACAACGAGTACTTGGCTGACCTAGAGTACATACTTGCAGCCATGAATAGATTGAAGATTAAAGCATGCTGTGTTTCTATGGATAATGCAACTTCACGATCCACACTTGAACTGGGTAAACGCAGTCCTCTGGTTTTACCATTTATTGGAATTCATCCTGAAAAGGCAGATGATGATCTAAATACAATGGTAGAATTGATTGGAAATAATTCTAATAAAATATCTGGGATTGGAGAGATTGGTCTTGACAAAACATATGTTTCAGACGAAGCCGGATTTTCAAGACAAGTATTAGTGTTTCACAAGATGCTCTCACTTGCAGAAAAATTAGGCAAACCAGTATCGATACATTCTAGAAAAACTCTGGACGAGATATTTTCTATACTTCCATCTTATTCCATCAAAGGTGTTTTACTTCATTGGTTTTCTGGCAGCAAAAAGCAATTACAAAAAGCAATGGAACTAGGATGTTTTGTGTCATATGGACCAGCAATGGTTTATTCTCAAGACAAGCAAGTTCTTCTTACACTAACAGACTTGGATAAAATACTGCTTGAGACTGATGGACCTGTTAGATTCTCAAGATGCTTTGGTCTGAAAACTGCACAAATAACATTTCTACCTAGTGTACTTTTTTGTGCAGCTGGTATATTGGACAAGTCATATGATGAGATGCTACTGATTACTGAAAAGAATGCTAGTTCGTACCTTGGTGTATAGGTATAAAAAACCCCTTTAGGCAATCAAATCAGTGAATAGAATCAAAAAGATCTCCCTAGAACTGATGACTACTTATAAAGGAAAATTTGATAA
>JANXYF010000110.1 GCA_025350175.1 Nitrosopumilales archaeon
ATATCATCATGGATAAAGCAAGAGAAAATAGGACCGTAAAGACCATGATCTTTTTTGACATTTCATTCTCTCTATTTTGTATGAAAATAAAAGTATTCGGGTGTTATCATGAATGAGCTAGTCTTGATTAGTTATTTACCAAATTATCTTTAAATTCACTTTTGAGTATATTTGTTAAAAACTTGATATGGGTTAATTGGAAGATCAATGGTGAATCTAGTTCCTGCATCCATTTTGGTATTGACACTTATTTTTCCTCTGTGACTTTTTATGATATTATTACAACTGGAAAGACCTAGTCCTGTACCTATTTGCTTGGTAGTAAAAAGTGGATCAAATATTTTAGGTAATATTTCCTCTGATATTCCAGGACCATTATCCTCTATCTCTACTTGAACACGATTTGCAACTTCAGATATTGTTATGTTAATCTTACCTTGATAATCCATAGACTGAACTGCATTTAATAAAATATTTTTAAAAGCTATCTTGATCTGTTCTTGATCACAATCTATCGTAACATCATTTTCATATGTCATTTGTAATTCAGTTTTATTTTTTGGTAGTCTGATTTCAGACCATGCATTTGCTATAATCTGAGAGACAAGACACGGTTTTATTTCCATATTCTGTAATTCTACAAAATCTAAAACATCTTCTATCTGATGAGTAATTCTAAAAATTGCCCTCTCAATGGTATCACATTGTTTCACTTTCTGTTCCAAAGTAAGATCTTTTTCTTTAATCAGTGATGTTGAATTTTTAATGATGGAAAGTGGATTTCGAAGATCATGATTTATTCGAGCAGAAAATTCGCCAAGAACTGCAAGTCTCTCTGCCTTTAGAAGCTCTTGGATCTTGTCTTTGATATCGAGATGAATTGCTTCTTTTTTTATCTCTATATCATTAATGTCTGCTCTTACTATGTCATCATAAATTTCAGGAGTGTAAATCTCTTTAATTTCTCCCATTTTATTTTCCACCGAATCGTCCTGACGGAATTATAATTGGATAAATCAATTGTATCATATTCATATCTCAACAAATTCTTTAGAGTTGTTCCAGAGGTATTCGCATAAACTGAACATATTTTGTACAATTTCTGGTGAGTTTGTATGAATAGCAACATCGCTGTTACCAGAATCTGCTAAATCCTCAGAGGATTCAGACATTACAATTTGTTTGTCCATCTCTACAATCATTCTTCCCTTTGAGGGTAACACTCCGACTCGTACCTCGCTTGCATTTAGCCTCTTTATCATCTCTGAAATGACTTTTGTCGGTTTATCCTCTGTTATTACCCTGATAGTGACGTCATTTTTCTTGGCACTTAATATCTTCTCAGGCATTGAGGTATAGTACATTTTGGCAATATCGTTAGTTGTTGTAACGATATAGATGAGATTACTTTTACTGTCGTCTAATATCCTGCCAATTCTATTGTATATGATTGGCCTGCTTTGAAGTACTGAAAATGTGCTAGTATCGGATACCTCGATCTCTTTTTTATGACTCTTCAGATTTGTGATTACCTTTTCTGACAACTTTTTCATTGAATGAAGTTCGTCACGTTTTTTCTCAATTATTGTATCTAGTGCCTTGCTTGGTTCGGTTGGAGTAACAATTACTGGATTTGAAAACGATGTAGCAACAAGACCATAATTTCTTAATTTTGTCAAAGATCTATACATCTTGCCTCTGTCAAGTCCTAACTTTATTGCTAAATTGCCAACTGTGACTGGCCCTATGTGTAATAATCCAAGATACATGATTGCCTCTGGTTCTTCTAAACCCATGTTCATCAAATCTGCAAGTAATTCTTTACGTTCGTTTATGAAATGAATAGGATGATGCATCTTCTCATCATTTGTACCAAACGAGGAGCTTGTTCGTCTCTCTTGTAATACTGCTTTTCTGCTCATGCATAGTCAATTATATTAAACTAACATAAGCAGTACGGACTTTGATAGCATCTCTTGAGTCCATAGTGGTAAAAACAAAAAATGATCGCGACCAAAAATGCACTTAAAGATGATATTTCTCTTGAATTTGTTAAACGTAGAGTTTGGATAATGCACTGGATATGTTCTTCTGCATGTTTTTGTTGTACATATCAGGAATTATGTTGTCACAATGCAATTTCTTTTCAGGAATAGTATTGGCAATTGCTCTTGCTGTTGCAATCAACAAATCAGTTGTTATCTTTTTTATTTTTTTATCTAATATGACTCTCATTATATGAGGAAATACTAGAGCGTTATTGACCTTGTTGGGATAGAGATAGCTTCCAGTTGCAACAATTTTCGCACCAGATGCCTTTGCAATACTTG
>JANXYF010000145.1 GCA_025350175.1 Nitrosopumilales archaeon
TGTAAGAAATTTAGAATTCATATCTTGTGAACCTACGGTAACTCTCAGACAGCCTTCATGTTGACCAATTTTACCAAGATTTTTTATGGATATTCCTTGCTCGATTAGTGCCTTGTGAATTCTTTGACCAGAACCTCCGGCAGCAAAAAGAACAAAATTTGCTTTCGAGTCAAATACCTCGAATATTTTCATCTGTTTAAGATTGGTAATAATTCGTAAACGCTCTTTCTTGACGAGATCTGCAATATCTGTGAAATATTTTGATTGCCGTAATGCCATTATACCAACTTCTATTGCCAGAGTGTTTAATGGGTAAGGATATTGGATTACCCTCGTAAATGTATCAATTATTTTTGTATTAGCCACAAAATATCCTACCCGTAATCCAGCTAATCCAAACGATTTGGACAAGGTTCGTAGTACAATAAGATTATTGATTTTCTTTGTCATTTCTACAATAGAATAATCAGAAAATTCAATATATGCTTCATCTATAATTACAAGACCCTTGAATTCTCGAATCAATTTTTCTAGATCTTTTCTCTGAAATTGAAATCCAGTTGGATTATTGGGCATATCAAGATAAAGAATGTCTGCTTTTTTTGAGTTTAACAAAAATTTTTCTAGATCTAGGGTCATATTTTTATCAAATGGAATTTTTATTGTACGAATTGAATATAGTTTGCAGCGTTCTTCAAAGAATCCAAATGTTGGATCAGATGTTAGAATTTTTGTTTCTCTAGAAGTAAAGGTACTCAGAATAAGATCAATTATCTGATCAGATCCGTTTCCAACACCAATCATTTCTCTCGGCATTCCTATGTATTTTGAAATAGATTGAGCTAATCTTTCTGTTCCACCTAATGGATATTCTCTTACATCTATGTTTTCCTTCACTTCGTTTATTATTTTCTGAAGAAATTCTTGAGATACTACATAATTTTCGTTTGAATCAAGTTTTATCACATTAGAATATTTTTCAGGTTTCTTGTAACCTGTAAGTTTAGAATATTTTTCTAATTCTTTTTCAAACCAATCTTTTTTCATAATAATCTTCCCCTTACTGCTTCATAGTGATTTGGTAATCCTTCTGCATCAGTCAAGGCTTTCATATATTTTAAAATTTTTCCCAAGGCAAGTTTAGAGGATTCTATTTGAGTATTCATTTTCATATAATCCAATACACCAAGTGAACCTCTAGTTCTTCCAAATCTATTAGTTGGAAGTATATGATTAGAACCTAATAGATAATCACTAGCTGAAGATGGAGTATTTTTTCCAATTAACGTCAATCCTGCTGATTTTATTTTTTTTGCTAATTTTTGTGGAGCCTTTGTGATTATTTCAAGATGTTCAGGTGCAAGTTTGTTTGCAAAATCAATCATTTGTTGTTCGGTACTACAAATAGCTATAAACCCATTTTTTCGTAGGCTTTCTTCTACAATAGAGGCTCTCTTGATTGTTTTGATTTTTTGTTGTATTGATTGTAATACCAAGTTTTTTAATTTCGAAGAGTTTGTAATTAGGCAGCACATTGTATCTGGGCTATGCTCTGCCTGAGAGATTAAATCAAGTGAGACAAGTTCAGCATCTGCAGTACCATCTGCAACAATGGCAAGTTCAGTAGGACCTGCAATCATATCAATTGAAACTACCTCACTTAGTAATGATTTTGCAAGAGTTACAAATACTCCTCCTGGACCAACTATCTTGTCTACTTGCGGAATTGATTCAGTTCCATATGCCAAGGCGGCGATTGCCTGAGCACCACCTGTTTTATAGAATTCATCCACACCACAAATATCAGCTGCTACAAGTGTTAATGGATCTATTTTCCCTTTTTCATTTGGAGGAGACACCGCAATTATTTTCTTGACACCTGCAACCTTTGCTGGAACAACAGACATAACAACAGTACTTGGATATCTTGCTTTCCCTCCAGGAATATAGCAACCCACCGTATCGATTGGCAAAAATGTTTTTTTTATAACAACACCATCAATCATTATTGTTATATTTTGTAATTTTTTGCGTACTGCATTTTCAGATTTTTCTAATCTCATTTTTGCAAGTTTAATACCTTGGATTTGATCTCTTCCAATCTTAGAGTATGCAGATTTTATTTCCTGCTTGGTAACTTTTAAAGAATGGATTTTTACTCCACTAAACTTTGTTTCATATTCTTTAAGGGCTTTATCTTTTCGTTTTCTTACATCCGATATGATAGATAGTACTTTTTGTCTTACTTCGCCATTTGTTTTGGGTCTAATTGATTCTATGATAGGACATATGTCTTGAACATCTATAATTCGCATCAACTTTCCTCATCACGTTTTATCTCCTCGAGTGCCAGTATTTGTTTTGGTTCATGCACTACTAAACCTTGAGCAATCTTTCGTAATTTTGGGATCATTTTGTGAAATTCAGATTTTGGAATTACGGTATTGATGCCATACCATCCTTTTTCACTCAAAGGACTTATGGTAGGGCGTTTTAGAGATGGTAAATCGTGTAACAATTTGCTAAGATGTTCTTCTTTCACATTTAGGAATAGGTGAAGATGTTTTTTCCCCTCAACTGCTCCTCTTAACATAGTTACGATGTCATAAATTTTTTCTCTTTTTGATTTGTCTTTAAGGGATGTTTTATTTGCAATCAAGACTGCCGCTGATTCCATCACAGTATCAATTATCTTCAATTGATTTTGTGTTAAAGTAGTACCAGTCTCTGTTACATCTACAATTGCATCTACATCTTCAGGAGGTTTTGCTTCTGTCGCACCAAATGAAAGGAAGATCTGAACATTCTTGTTCGAACCTTGACTTAACCATGGAGTTACAATAATTGGATGCTTTGAACCATAAAGTTTCTTGTAGCTCTTACACTGCATGATGAATTTAGCAGTTGTATTAAGATATTCTGAAGAAATTCGTAGTGTTTTTTTCTTCTTTGCATAAGACAAAATCATTTCATCTAGTGATTTGAAATTATAAGAATCAGGTATTGCAAGTACAAGTTTTATTTTACCATATTCTAAATCTAAAAGTATCTCAACATCCGAATTTGTTTCCTTGACCCAATCTCTTCCGGTGATACCTACATCATACAAACCAGCAAATACCAAATTTGGTATTTCCTGAGGACGCAACATCTTGACTGAAATTTGTGGGTCGTCCAAAATTACACGATAAGTTCTTTCTCGTCTAACTACTCGTGTCCATGATCTTTCAAGTATCTTAAAGGTCGCTTCTTCTATGCTTCCTTTGGGAACTGCAAATTTTACAAGAGTCAATGTAGTCCTACCAAACTTCTTTGGATATATATTTAGTCGCCTAGAGATTACCCAAGATTTCCTTTGCTCTAGTTACTGAGACGTTTTCTTCTCTAATCATTTGAGATACTATCTTAGCCATCTTTTCTTGTGGAACCCCGGCGCTTGTAGCGATATTTCGTGCGTGAAGTTTCATGTGTCCTTTTTGTATTCCTTCAGAAGCCAGTGCCCTTATTGCACTAAAATTCTGTGCAAGTCCAGCTGCACCTATTATACATGCTAATTCTTTAGCCGATTTTACACCCAAAATTTTCATACATATTTTGATCATAGGATGAATGTTGATTATTCCACCAACAATTCCTACCGACATTGGCATTTCAATTTCTCCAAATAGGTTTCCTTTTTTATCTTTTTTCCATTTTGTAAGTGAAGTATAT
>JANXYF010000205.1 GCA_025350175.1 Nitrosopumilales archaeon
TTTTGATTGTTATCACTTCATCAAATCTCGCGGTTTTAATTACCTGTGCATCCATGATGATACTTGAATCATGATTACTTATGATCTCGACTTTTTCATCAGGTACCACAATTGATGGCAATTTGTTGACAGGGGCAACCGGTGTTATGATAAGTACATTGAGGCTCTCATGAAGTATCGGTCCTCCAAGAGAGTAGGAATGACCTGTAGAACCACTTGGGGTTGCCACTATTACACCATCCATTTTTTGTGTTACTGTATCACTTTGAAATTTAATTTCAAATAATGATGTCTTTGTCAAATTGACTCTGTTGATATAGATCTCATTTAATGCTGGCGGAAAATCCTGTCCTCCACAAGAGGCAACTACTCTGATTCTTCTATCAAAAAAAATCTTGTCTGAGATAATTTGGTCAATGGCCGAATCGATTTGGGGTAATGTTATTTCTGACAATATTCCTCTGTTTCCTCCGACATTTATTGCAAGATTTGGAACCTCATTTTCCAAATATCTAAAAGTTCGAAGCGTGGTTCCATCACCTCCTAAAGTGATGGTCAAATCTAATTTTGTAGTCTTGAGATCTTCTAAATCATTGACTTTTTTTGCACCGTCAACTTCTGCTGGAGAAACAATGTATACCTTAATTTTTTTTGCAAGTAGTTTCTTGGCTACTTTCTTCACGGCATCTTCTGATTCCTTTGAACCGAATTTGCTTACTATAGCCACATTATGAAGTTCCAATTAATACTACTATTCTAATTTCACTTAAAAAGCATCTGATGAGTATAAAATATTAAGAACCCTATGAGTTCATTATAATACCATAGAAATGAATTATTCATACCAAGTTTTAGTAGATACCGAAACAGTTGCAAATAATCTTAACAACAAATCGTTTAAAGTCATAGAAGTTGATTATGATCCTGAAAATGCCTATCGACAAGGCCATCTACCAGGAGCCAGTTTAATCTGGTGGAAACGAGACATTAATGATCCTATCACACGCGACATCATAAGCAAATCTCAGTTTGAAGATCTTTTATCAAGAAACGGGGTAATTGCACAATCTGAAGTTATTTTGTATGGTGACTTTAACAATTGGTTTGCCGCCTTTGTATTTTGGATATTCAAGTATTATGGACATGAAAAAGTACAGATAATGAACGGTGGAAGGAAAAAGTGGGAGATTGAAAATAGATCTTACACAAAGGATGAACCACAAATACCAAGAACTAACTATGTTGCACAACCACCAAATGAAGGATTGCGTGCATATCTATTTGATGTAAAACGGGCTCTTGAAAAGAGTGATACAGTTCTAGTCGATGTGCGTTCTCCAAAAGAATTTTCTGGAGAGGTAACTGCTCCTGCAGAATATCCTATGGAGCATGCTCAGAGAGGTGGTCATATTCCAAATGCAAATAATATTCCTTGGGCAACTGCCGTAAATGATACGGATGGTACCTTCAAGTCAGTTGAAGAACTTAGGAAAATTTATGAAACAAAAGGTGTGACACCTGATAAAGACGTCATATGTTATTGTAGAATCGGGGAGAGATCTTCGCATACTTGGTTTGTACTGAAATATTTACTTGGATATCCTCAAGTTAGAAATTATGATGGTTCTTGGACTGAATGGGGTAATATGATTGGAAATCCAATCGAAAAATAACGAAACAGGTCAAGAACAGCCGATTCTAAAAAAAGGTATATTCTATGCCATACTTGATGGCGTCTCTGATATTATAATGGAGGATAAGACAAAACGCGGTCTTACAGTACAAGAAAGATCGATTGACGAGAAATATGGAGTAAATTCTGATAAAGGAATGATCTATGATATGGATGGAATAGGCCATAAGGTAGGAATTCGTTGGTACTTTCCCAAAGACGAGTATGAGTTTGAAAAAGTACTTGAACATGCAACAGAGATGGAACAAAAATATCGTAAGATCCGAGAAGAGACTTGTCCTGATTATTAGGAAGCATTTTTAAACTCTTTTTCCATATACAGACCAGATGTCACTCCTGCTAAAGGATAAGGTGTACACAGTTCAATCAGCTACATCAAAAAGAGGAGTATATCCTTTACATAGTTACAAACTCGGTCTTTATCGTCTTCCAGTAAAACTGGAAGATAACTATGAAATTGATTCTATAGTTAGCGGATTTAAGAAAGTTTTTGAAATGGATAAATTTGCTGACAGAGTTTATGCTACATATCGTTGGAAGGAAGAAAATTTGCCAGATCCAGACGATAGCGGATACAAGCAAATTGATCTTGAAGTGCAAGTTGAGATAGTAACTGGAGAAGTTGTAGACATGATTTACCAAATATACCCAGTTGAAAAATATGGAGATGGACTTTGGGTTAAAGATTATAGAAAGAAAGCAGATGCAAATGCAAAAATGGTCATTGATACAATTTTGAGAAATAGTGTGCTTGCTGACAAAATGGTAGAGCATAATGTAAAAATTAAACAATTAACACCAGAACAAGCATTAAAAGAATTGGAAGAACTCACACCGCTGGCTCAGATTGTTCCAAATGCAAAACCAAAACCAAAGCCTGTCGCTCCTCAGCCGGGACAACAAGTTGCACAGGAAGAGCCTGTTGCTAATGAAGGAGCAAAACCAGGTCCAATAGATGTAGACTTTAAATCAAAGCTCAAGGTCGTTGAGACTTTTACTGCTCCATCAAGTCACAAGATAAAAGTATTCGGTCATCGAAAGGGTAACGAAATACTGGGAATATGGGGAGAATTTGTATCAGTTGATTATGATATATGTATAGGTGATGGTGCATGCATTGATGCATGTCCAGTAAAAGTATTCGAATGGGCTGAATTTGCAGGACATCCAGCTTCTGATAAAAAACCCCTTATGGCGCGAGAACCCGATTGCATATTTTGTTTAGCTTGTGAAAACGTATGTCCTGTTCAGGCAATAAAAATATCTAAGAAAGGCTAGAAAAAATTTTTAGCGGTACGGCTATAAAGACTTTAGAGTTGAAAAAATCCAAATGCCTGTACATATCATTCCCAATACTTTAACACAATTTCTTTGGAATGTTTTCATTAGTATTGCAATGGTGATTACTCTCTATACTTGTAATTTTTATTATTTAGTAGTAATTTCAAGACGTCAAAAAAAGAATAACTTTGTTGAACTAAAAGAAATTCCAACTGTTACAGTCCAACTTCCAATATATAATGAAAAATATGTTGCTGCAAGATTAGTACATGCAGTATGTACCTTAGATTACCCTAAGGATAAGCTCTGCATTCAAGTGCTTGATGATTCTACTGATGAGACATACGATCTACTTGAAAATCTAGTCTTAGATTATCAAAAGAAGGGATTTGATATCCATCACATCCAAAGGTCTGGCAGGAAAGGATACAAGGCTGGTGCACTACTTAATGCAATGAAGAATACGAAGAGTGACTTTATTACCATTTTTGATGCTGATTTTATTCCACCAACTTGGTTTCTAAAAAAAGCCCTGACATATTTTTCTAAGCCAAACATAGGGTTAGTTCAATGTAGGTGGGGGCATATCAACGAAAACTACTCCCCTATCACAAAGGCTCAAGCACTCAGTCTTGACTTTCATTTCTTAATTGAACAAAAAGCAAAAAGTAATTCTCATCTCTTTATGAGTTTTAATGGAACTGCAGGTATTTGGAGAAGGAAGTGCATTGAAGATTCTGGTGGTTGGCATACTGCTACACTAGTCGAAGATTTAGATCTTAGTTATAGAGCTCAAATGAAAGGTTGGAAATGTGTCTTTGTTCCTGACATTGTAGTAGATGCAGAACTTCCAGTACAAATGAACTCAGCAAAAAGGCAACAATTTCGATGGGCAAAGGGTTCTATCCAATGCGCCATCAAATTACTTGGAGATGTCACAATTAAAAAAATCCCCCTTGATACAAAGATTCAGGCCTTTGTTCAACTTACAAGACATATTGTACATCCTCTAGTACTTGCACAATTTTTGATCTTGCCGATACTTTTAGCTTCAAAAATAAATCTCTACATAATAAGTGGATTACCTGCTTTAACCATTGTTGCATACTTGCTGATGGGACCTATTGCATACATCATGGTAATTCAAGGAATGTATGAAAAGAACTGGAGATCAAAGACACTTTCCTATCTGTATTTGATAATCTATTCTGCTGGGATGTCAGTTAATAATACAGTTGCAGTCTTTGATGCATTTTTTGGGAGAAAGAATGAATTTTTACGTACACCAAAGTTTGGGATAGTAAAAAATGACGATGATTGGAGGGACAAAGCATATGCTCTTCCATTTACAAAAACTACACTTCTTGAGATATTTTTTGGAGTATACGGAGTAGTGGGAATTTTTATTGCAGTTTTTTCTAATAATCCTGTATTTGCTCCAATATTGGGTATTCAAGCAATTGGATTTTTCTACATTGCATATCTGAGCATATCTCATTCAACATTTAAAAAAGGCAAATCAAGGAGGAGAGTCGAAACAAAGGAAGAAAAAATGGCAAATAATTACTATAAAGCTGCATTGGCAGGAATAATTGGATTAATTGTAGTAGGTGTAGTCATGGCTTTTGAAGAATATGGTAGTACAATTTACCCACTTGATCAATCGAGAGGAATATTACTTAGGATTCAAGCTACTTCTGATCCACAATCTATTTCCAATGATCTTAAATCGGTTCAACAACTCTTGCCAAAATCAGGAAATCCTGTTTGGATATTTCCTACTCAAGATACTGACTTTGGGATGATGCAAAAAGATCTTAATACAATGTTATCTACAGTAGACAAAATTTCAACCACCTCTCCTGATAGTGCTGCGTTTCATACTGGAATGCTTAACGTTCATTATCAGTCTTCAACGATAGTATTCAATTTACTTGATGCAACTCCGTACATGTACGCCAGTGTTTCAAACATGTTATTTGGCAGTATATGGGTTGCCGTCATAATTGGAATATTTGCTCTCTTGAAGAAAAAAAAGCAATCTTTTGAGGTTGCAGACGAAAATTAGGTAATATTCAATTCACGTCTTATTTCATCTACTGCTCGTATTCCAAAAAGATCACGAACTTGTTCTATTCTAATTGCTTCTTTTACAATGTCTGAGCCAAGTTCTGTAATCAAAAGTCTGAATACATCTGTAAATCTTATCTCCCATCTATCTGTACAATCAAAGATCTTTGATATACTCCACTGTTTTACTTCTAGGGGTAGTGGCATCTTTGTTTCTACCTCAATAGAGATACGGTCAAATAGATTTATCATGTCTTTAGTTTGGCTTACCATTTTCTCAATATCTTCTAATGTACCATATTTTGATTCAGAACGCATTCTGATATTTGATTGGAATTCTGATAAGCGAAGTAATCCCATGACTTCATGTGATGTATTCTGAGATGTCTTGTGAGTCACATGACGAATATCTTGCAACTGCTGTGAAATCTCATAGGTTTTCTTGTTAAACTCGGCAATTGATGATGAATTCCTGTTTAATAATTCTGCAAAATCTGATATCTTTCCATCTAGGTCTTTACTCTTGCCAAGAATATTTTCTTTAAAGTTGGTAAATTCAGAATTTATGTTCCTAATATCCCCACTCAGTCCAGATAGCGAATCTGATTTCTTTATCAATGAATCAATCTCTATACCAATATTTCTCATCTGAGCATTCAAACTTGAAATTGAATCTGTTTTTGCAATGATAGTGCTTATTTCACCTTTTAGGTTGGATATACTATCCTCCAGTCCTGACATTTTTTCAGTTTTTGAGGAGATCTCTTTTGTATTCTGTCTTACCTCTTCAATTTCTTTATGTAAATTAGACAATGATTCTTTATCACTTGCTACATTTTTGATATCCTCACGTATTTTCTCAGTTTTTTCTGATACATGCATTATCATTTTGGTGTTATTTCTAATAGAATCCATACTGTCAGCTACACTTTGCATTATCTTATTGGTATCTGGCATGGATTCTTGTTTATCTCGAATTTTTTCTACATGATCATGAAGTCTATTTATCTGATTGTTGATCTTATCTATTAAATTAGAATGTGCCTTGACTTGACTCATCCCAGAAAACAGACGTTGCGTGTCTTCTTCTATTATGTTTATTTGTCTTGAATTTTTCTGAATTTGATCAAGTGCTGAATTTACTGAGGATATCATATCCTTTAGAGAAATCAATATCTTCTGATTCTCAACAAATATTTTTGACATTGTCTTTACTTCGGTGGCTAAAGTTTTTGTAGCATCTGAGATTGAAGACATTTTCTTGACAACATCATGTGTAGAATCTTTAGCTCTGGGTTTTGATTCTACTCGTTTTGATTTAGTCACTTCCAATTAGAGTAATAACAACCGATAAAAAAGTTAGGGTTGATTTTTTATAGTACAAAAAAGGATTTTCAGGTTTAGTTGTTTACTAAATCTGGATCATGAAGACTTTCATGAAAAGTCTTTGCTACTAAACCATTTGCAGTTTCAAAGAACTGCTTTGGACAAAACTCGCAATCTAACATGTATTACGGTACTATACGGTACTATTAATAATAAGGTAACTTTACTATTACCTGATTTATTTTTCGAGTCTTAGAGACGCAGAATTTATACAATATCGTAAACCGGTGGGATTTGGACCATCATCAAAGACATGACCAAGATGTGCACCACAATTCTTGCACAATACTTCGACTCTCAACATTCCATGGTTAGTATCTTTCTCCACTCTTACATTATCTGAAATAGATTCCCAAAAGCTTGGCCATCCTGTTCCTGAATCGAATTTTGTTTCAGAGCTAAATAGGTCAATTCCACAGCATAGGCACTTGTACATGCCTTTTTCTTTACAGTCGTGGTATATCCCTGTGAAAGGCGGTTCTGTTCCTTTCCTTCTACATATGTCATATTGTTCAGAAGTAAGTTTATCCTTCCATGGGTCATTTGACGATTTCAATATGTACTTTATAGCATCTTTGAGATTTAATCTTTGTCGACTTCACCTGTCTCATATTTCTAAAGCAGTCAGATACCCCAGGTATAATTCATCATAAATCAGCATACCTAATCATCATTCTGCAACGAGTTCTATCTCATTATGCCTTATATTGTGACCGATCTTTGCTTTGGAAATGATTTTTGTATATGATAACGTTTGTCTTGATGTATGAGGTAACAAATCTTCACCAAATTGTTACCCTGTATCACATTGGACATTAAATAAAATTATGTAGAGTTCTATCTATGATAGGGGAGATACTGGAAAAAATTGAATCTTCAGGGATTAATGGAATAAAAAAAACCGACCTGAAAAAGACATTCGGAAAAGACTGTGAAAATATGCTTGAAGAATTACAGGGAAAAGAGCAAATCTTTATTGAAAAAAAAGGCGTGGCGTTTTTTATCTGGACTAGAGAGAATTACATTCAACATATAACACAAAATGATCCTAAATTCAAATTAATGCTTAACATGTTAGTAGGTGTAAGTCAGTCTCTTGCAAAAGTAAAAGCACATGCAGAAACTCTAGAAGAAGAATTAGAAAAATACTCGACACACGAAAGCGTCTCTAAAAATGATAATTTTGAGGGCATGTTTAATAGTTCATTGAATGAATCTTCTACTTCGATAGGTTGGGTTCCATTTACTAAAATCAGAGAGAAAGTCTGTGAAACTCAGAATCTTTCCAAGGACAAATTCTATCAAATGGCATCAAATTTGATTGAGAATCATAGGGATAGATATGAAATTTCTTCTGGCGGTAAAGAAGGAATTGTAATGCGCGGACTTGTTCATGGCTATGTGAGGAATATCTAATGTATCCTTATCATTTACAACAAAATCCATACCCCAGTAGTCCAACCCCTACAGAAAAAGATGCAAAAATACTTGGAGGTAGAAGACATAAAGAAGCAAAAGCTGCGGTACTTGAATGTATAAAGGAACTAAATAGAAAAGTAGAAGGCAGATCTGCTGAAAATGGAGATTTTCGAGTAATTACTGTTGTCCAAGATGTAGGTTCTGGCAAGACTCATTTGGCTTTACATGTTAAGAGTCTCAAAGGAAGATACAATGCTGAATGTTCTTATGTTGATTTGTCTACGATTTCACCAAAGACTATTCCTGGAATCTATGATGCAATACTCAAGGGATTTGACAATGAATTCTTTGTACAATTAAGAACAAAATTCTTGAATTATCTAAGAGAAAATGCTGAACAAGGAGATAATGCTGCCAAAAAGGCACTTGACTATACTTTTGTAAACAAGCTCACTGGAATGACAATAAAAGAGAAAACAGAGGACATAATCGCTGAAAAACAATCTATCTCTGTGGAAAATCTGACCAAGTTTCTAGTTCATAAATTTGAATATCATGAATCTATTTTAATTAGAAATGTGATTTCTAATTCTTTTGACGAAGTTAAAAACTTGGAGACACTAATCGGAATGCTTTCGTCAATATCTCGTTTGACTCATAGATTTTTAGGAAAAATTCTTGTCTATGAAATAGATGAACTTGATGGAAACAAAGATTCTACTGAATTTATCAAGGGCGTGATAAATGCACACCTTCCCGCTTCTATATTATTACTGATATCTACTCCATCAGGTTATTTGGAGATACAAAATACCAACCCATCTGTATTTGATAGACTTGAAAAAGCAAATTACAAAATAGATCTAGCCGGATCAAACTCTAAAGATGAACTAGCTGAAATTGTGACAGAGTACATAAAACATTGTGATAAAGATGATAAATTTGGAACAGAAGAACAACAAGCACTAGAAGAGAAAATCCAAGTACTTTATGACGAATTTACCGAGTTTAGAAATGTACGTTCTGTTATCAATATCTTGTATCAAGCAATGGAAAAAGCAATGCAATCAAATTCTAAAAAAATTGATGAAAATGTAATTGATGAAGCAATAACGCAATCATATCCAGGACTCCGAGTAAGAGGAAGTATAATGAATATTCCAATATCTGATTTCTTAACAATTCGAAGAAATGATATTGATAATGAAAAAGAAATTAAAAAGGCAGTCAAGAGTCTAACCATTTTTGCTCAGGAAATGGGTACAATACAAAAACTAGAAAAACAAAACTTACTTCTTGATGCTGTATATCAGGATAATTTTGGATCAAAGGTGGGATTAGCTATAATTGCCAATGAATTAGGCATTCCTGATCTTGATCAAATATCAGATATATCAAAATCGGCAATAGTTGATAGGCTAATCATACTTACAAACAAAAAGATTCAAACCCCCTATAATGCTACAGTCGTAAACATTGACAAGGCAAAGATGGTAGATTTGATATATTTCAATAACAAGTATGGTGGCAAGAAAATTTCTGAAGAAGACAATGAAAGAATAGAGTTCTTGGCAAAAACTCTAAGCATCATTTGATACTATTTTACAGAGTATCTTTTTAAAAAGTCATCACGCATTTCTTTTATGGCTAATGAAGAACTAGAGAAATTCCTCTCAGAAAGACACAAAGACGTCACCCTCTTTGATTATGAAGGAAAGAAAATTCCTTGTATTATTCTAGCTGAAAAGAAATTCGATGATATAATGAAGACTGTTGCTGGAAAACCTGTTTCTGTTGAGACTAATCTAAACATACTACAAGATGGACTTGGCCATGTTTTTGTTAAAGTGACATTACAATTTTCACAAGGAGAAATTGAAGAAAAATTTCTAATATATGCAAATGAAAATGTGGATTTCTTTGAAGCATTGGCAGAAACTACAATGCTTACTCTTTCTTCTCCTAACTCGCAATATGGCAGCACTAATGTATTCATGATACAGCTACCTAAACCTGAAAGAGCTCAAAATGCATTAGAAATAATTAGAAAAGGTTTGCATAAGTAAATGCGGTTGCCGGTTTGCAGTTCCGAACGGGTCCAAGTCCATGCCAAAAATCAAGTTTTTAGTGGATGTTTCCAATTTTATAATTCAAAATAGTAATTGCAAATGATAAACCTTTTGCAAAAAGATTAGATTTGGAAGAGTTGGGCTTCATCTAGAAAACATACATTGAGTCTCAACAACTCGTAACTATTGCTTTGATCTATACACAAAATATGCTTTAAGTTAGTTGAAGTTCATATGAGCATAAGTTCATGGTTAAAGAAAATAAGAAAATCAAAGCTAAAACACGACAACGTAAGGCAGCATACAAAGCTTGGTCCACTATAAGAGACAATATCAGAACAAAAGCAAGTGAACATGCAGAAAAGATCGAGAAATATCTGACATTAAACCAAGTTTCAATAATCAAACATCCAGAAATTCCTAAAACCGGAATAATTGAAGATGCCATCTCATATGGAAAAGGAATTGTAAGCTTGTTCCATAAGACTCCTGCAGACATTGCGTGTGGCAGATTCTGGGAAGTAAGATGGGCATATGGGTGTCCTTTGGATTGTAATTATTGCTATTTGCGTGGTACTATGAGAGGAAAAATGAAGCCAAGTCCCCTCAAAACATAACACGTCATCAAAGCACTGGATGAAGCCTTTGCCAACATCAAGGAACCTTCTATTTTCAATACGGGTGAACTTTCTGATTCCCTAATGTATCCGTCTCTGATGGAAAAAATTGTTGATA
>JANXYF010000220.1 GCA_025350175.1 Nitrosopumilales archaeon
AATCAGAAAGTCTAAATGCATTGGAAAAAGAATGAGTTTTGAAATTGGAACTACCACGCGGTATGCGAGATATAGAGCCAAAGGAGTCTTCTGAAATTGAATATGTACGTCAGAAATTTATTGAGACATCAAATTTATTTGGTTTTCAGTTTATGGAATCTTCTCCAATTGAATTACTGTCAGTTATAGAAACAAAGAGTGGTCCGTCAATAAAAAATGAAATTTATTACTTTACTGACAAAGGAGATCGTGAGGTAGCACTACGTTTTGATTTTACAATAGGTCTAACACGTTATGCTGCATCTCAAAAATCAATGAGATTACCTGCTAAGATTTCAACATTTGGTGGTGTATGGCGTTATGATGAACCACAAAAAGGCAGATACAGATTCTTTCATCAGTGGGATATAGAGATCTATGGAGAACCAAACATAGAATCAGATGCTGAAATAATTGATTTTACATCTAAATTTCTAACAAAATTGGGGCTTGAAAATGTTGTAATTGATATCTGTGATAGAGAACTTATTGAATCATATGTTAGAAGTATTTTCAAATCTGACTCATCTGAAGTAATTAGTGATATTCTAAGAGCTGTTGATAAAATCCAAAAAAAGAGAAGACAGGATATAATTAATGAATACAAAGAAAAGGGCTATTCAGTATCTACACTAGAACAAATTCTGAAATTTTCTGAAATTAAGGGCTTACCTGAAGAAATAGAAAAAGAGATTGATGTCAGTCAACTAAAAAATTGGGACAAGATCTTGCAATTGTTTGATACTTTAAAAAATCGTGGTGTTAACAATGTTAGAATAAACTTTGGAATAGTACGAGGTCTTGACTACTATTCCGGAATAGTTTTTGAGGTATTTGAAAACAATAATGTAGGTGCACTTGTCGGAGGTGGAAGATATGATACATTGACTAAAGCCTTTGGAAGAAATGATCTTGGTGCTACAGGTGCAGCTGGAGGAGTAGAGCGAATTGTTCTATTATTGGAAAAACAGAAGGTAAGTACACAATCTAAAGAAGATCGAGTATCTGTAGTTTTTATCAATGATGATATGAAAAAAATTGCAATTAATCTTGCATCACAACTTCGAATAAAAGACATTCCAACTGATGTAGATTTATTAGGAAAATCACTGAAAAAACAGATGGAAATTGCCTCCAACTCTAAATATGTTATAATAGTTGCTCCAAAGGAATATGCTGATAATTCTGTTATAATTCGAAATATGAGAGATGGTTCTGAAAAACAGGTAAAGATCGATGTTATGTTAAATGATCTAAAATCTAGTCTTCCACTCTGAAGGCCTTTGTAAGCATCATAAGCTCAGGACCATTTGTAAGACCTCCTACAACTAACGAATTATTATTTGCTAGAGTGCCTGAAGAAAGATATGGTGATCCACCGTTGACTGTGGCAGGCTCTAATTCTACACCTAATACTTGTGATATTGTTTTGATATCTTCTTCTTCTGCAGATGGATGAATAATTCCACCTTTGGAATTTGCCACGGTCATTGCACCAGTCTGATGATAGCCTGCAACTCTTTTTCTTATCACCTCTACTCCTAATACATCTTCAATTTGCTTGACATATTCTGTTGGAATGAGTGGAGATATGACTGCCCCTTTATCGTTTGTACAAATTAAATTTCCTAATGCGGTATGTTTTGTATCTAGTACACCAACATTAAGTCCAGTTGATTTTTTTAAATGAGATATCTCTTCTTGATAACAATTATGTGGAAGCAAAAGTCCTTTGTTATTTACAACCATTAGCGGTCCGAGTAATCTTGTATTTGCAACTGATGTAAAGATATAATCAGTTTTCAAAAATTCTGCAAGGTTCTTTGCTTTTGTAGGTGCAAATCCATTTGGTATGAAAACAAACTTGTCGTTACACTTGGCATATATTCCTACATTAGGATTACGATATACATCATACTTGAAAATTCCCAATAAACTAGAGCGATTTGTGAAAGATATGAATTTATCTTGTACACACTTTAAATAACAAACAAGAACTTCTGATAATATGCCTATAGATCCAAACTTTCCCACAAATCACAAAGTAATTGAAAAATTCAAAGATCCATTAAGTGAAAATTATCATCTGGTTTGGGGTCCTGGACGTCTTGCAGAAGCTGCATCGGATCCTAAAGTAAAATCTGACTCGGAAGCTTCAGGTGAAGAAATAAGACCAATGGGAGTACATGGTACATTTGTAGCGGTAGACTGGGATTCATGTGTTGCCGATGGCATCTGTTTGTTAAGTTGCCCCGTTAAGGTTTTTGAATGGTACAAAAATCCTGGTGAAACAGGTAGAAATGACAGGAAAGATTACACTGACAAAGCAAATCCGGTAAAAGAGGCAGATTGTATTTGGTGTATGGCTTGTGTTGAAGTTTGTCCGACCAAGGCAATCAAGGTTGATCAGTTAAATCAAGATATTCACGAAAAAGAGATTGCAAAATTTGCTTAGTTTTGTCTAGGTTTAAATAACATAGCCTGCGACAAAAAACTATGCCGATAGCAGAAGACTTTCCAAAAGGTTTCAAACCAATTGGAAAAATAAATCACTCCGATGGTGAGCATTTTCACTTTAGATGGGGCCCTGGTAAATTAGCAGAAGCCTCAAAAGATGAAAATTGCATCGAGTCCTTCAAGGCTCGAGGAGAAAAAATCGAACCAGTAGGTGTAAGTGGTACCATGGTAGCGGTAGATTGGGATTCATGTGTTGCAGACGGTGCATGCATTGAAGCATGTCCAGTACAAGTTTTCCAATGGTATAGAACAGAACAAGACATTCCTGCAAATAAGACAATAGATGCAACATTTGCTGGAACTGGTGAATCTGAAAAAGAACACAGAAAGGACTACACTGACAAGGCTGATCCAATTAGAGAACATGACTGTATATGGTGCATGGCATGCGTTTCAGTTTGTCCTCCACAAGCCATTAAGGTAGACCAATCTAACTTAGAACACCATGAGAAAGCAGCCGGAACCTTTGTAAAAATGGAATCAGGTTCTGAAAATCCACACGCACATCACTAGAATTTTTCGTCCCTTTTCTTTTTCTTATTGATAACCCCTACGGATGTCTAAAAAACATGTGATCTTAAACAAATTTTAACAAGTCCTTACAAAAAAAACTTGCAGAGGTCGCCTAGCCCGGCATGGCGTGGGCCTTGAGAGCCTATGTGCGCAAGCACGCGGGGGTTCAAATCCCTCTCTCTGCGTTATTCTTATCAATGAAATCCCACAATGAACAATTTTCCCGTTTTTAAACTAGGCCATATTATGACGATATGAACAAAACCATAAAGCTTGACATCCATAATAACCGAGCCAGGATCGAATACGCCAAGGCTGGCTTTCGTAGAAAATTCTTACCTGAAAACGCCGACACTGCTTGCGCTTTTCTGGATAGGTTGAGACTTGAGAACAAATCACATGGAAGAATATCTAACTATGGTGAA
>JANXYF010000221.1 GCA_025350175.1 Nitrosopumilales archaeon
ATTAGGATTACCAGGAAAATATACAGAAGAGATTATTCGAATGACTGGTCTAGATCCAGACAAGTTGGGAAATACCTTAACAGATAAAGAAATTGAAGATATTTTCAACGCAACAAAAGATCTAATTAATAAAGTAATTACAGGAAAACACGATCCTTACATAATACGTGATATCAAAAATGCAGATGTAATTCCAATACCCCTTGGAAATATGGAAGGAAGGAACGCTGTCAAAGTATCTAGTTTCATGGAAGGATTAGATTCACTTTTTTCAGAAAATCTTCTTGAACATGGTAAATCATCACAATCTACTACAGCAAATCAGAAAATTACCGAGCTTGAGCACAAATTAGAAGAGCAAAACAAGGCAATTTTACTAGTAAAGGAGAGATCAAGTTCAATTGCAGGAGTAGCAAGAGCTCTTCTTGAAATATCATATACTGGAATATCATCAATTGAAGACCCAGCAATTCAGACATTGCTAAGCAAATACAACTCACATATAGCAAGAGAAAGTGGTGTCTTTCTAATCAACATAGAAGGAGAGAAGATAAAGTTAGATCCTCAATCATCAATACAGGCAATTGCTTCAACATTATTTAATGAATCAAAGAAACAGATGAGAGCAACTGATACGATTAATTTAGAAAAGAAAAAGACAGAAAAAAATCTAGAACTTGTCAAAAAACAAGCAAGTGTCGCCCAAGATTCTATTGTATTTGCAGTTCAAAAAAAGAAGGAGTGGTTTGAGAGATACAGATGGTTTATCACTTCAGATGGACGTTTAGCAATAGGAGGACGTGATGCCTCATCAAACTCAGCCGTGATAAGAAAACATCTTAACCAAAATGACAAGGTATTTCATGCAGAAATCGTCGGTTCGCCATTTTTCCTTTTAAGAGAAAGTACTGAAGATGACATTTCAAGTGTAAAAGAAGTTTCGCAAGCTACGGTATGTTTCAGCAGGGCATGGCGAGCAGGTATTTTCGGATTAAATGCATATTGGATGCTGCCAGATCAGGTTAAGACGGCTGCTCCAAGTGGACAGTTTATTGCAAAGGGATCATTTGTTATTGAAGGCTCTAAAAATTTTGTTCAGGTGAGCACATTACAGCTAGCTATTGGTTTGTATGAAAAAGATGAGAGTTATTTACTAATGTGTGGTCCACCATCAGCAATTAAGAAACATTGCATCTATTATGTAATGATAGAACCATCTGGGTCAGATATGGCAGATCTTGCAAAGAAAGTAAAACTTGAATTTATGAAATTCAAAGAAAAAGAAGAGATAGTAAAAGCAATTTCGATGGATGATTTTACTCGAATACTTCCTGCCGGAGATAGTCACATAGTAGAAGCTGGAGAAGGAGAAGCATACAATTGAGTACTCAAAAATCAAGTTTTGTAGTAGATGCAATGCTGGGTAACCTAGCAAAGAAATTAAGAATTTTAGGATATGATTCAAAATATTCTTCATCAATTGAAGATGATAAAATAATTTTAATTGCAAAAAATGAAAAACGTATAATTTTAACAAAAGATGAACAGTTAACAAAAATTGCTGAAAAACAAAATGTAAGTTTTGTTTTAATTAGAGGAAATGATGAATTCGAACAGATTGTACAGATAAATGAAAAGTTCAAACTAGATAGATTTGAGGTAGTTACAGACAATTCTCGTTGTATTGCTTGCAATGGAAAGTTAGAAGTAGTAGAAAAGTTTAGAATCATAGGAAAAATTCCAGAGGGAGTTATAGAACGAGAGAAAAAGTTTTGGATGTGTGATTCTTGTAAAAAGGTGTACTGGGAAGGAACTCATTTTGAAAAACTTCAAGAATTTGCAACTAAACTAAATGATAGAATAAAATGAGTTTGTCAGATGAAGACGGTCAAATATTAGTAAGGACTGCCAGATTAGCTGTTACAGAATATCTCAAGAAAGGAAAAAAAATCCAACTAACAGACAAAATCAAATCCAAGTTTTCATACAAGTCAGGAGTCTTTGTTACACTAAACAAGGAAGAAAATCTAAGAGGATGTATAGGATTTCCAACTCCAGATAGAATATTACATCAATCTCTTGTAGATGCAGCAATAGCATCATCTACAGAAGATCCTCGATTTCCTCCAGTAGTACATGGAGAATTAAATGAAATAACATTTGAAGTGACAACATTAACCCCACCTGTTGAGATCAAGGTCAATGATCCATCAGAATATCCTAAAATGATAAAAATAGGTAGGGATGGTCTTATTATAAAATGGGAGTTTGGAGCAGGTTTGCTTTTACCTCAAGTTCCTGTTGAATATGGATGGAATGAGGAAGAATTTCTAGGTCATGCTTGTGAAAAAGCAGGAGCTCCTACCAATTTCTGGAAAAGAAAAAGTACAATAATTCTAAAATTTGAAGGAATTGTTTTCAAAGAGATAGAACCAAACGGGTTAATCAAAAGATTAGAATTATGATATCTGTCCTTTGATTGCGTCAAGTATTACTTCCTTATCTTCTTGCAACAAGTCATAATCATTTTTGCTTGCAACAACAAGAGGAATATTAGATATTGCACATCCAGATGCTGTTGTAAGATCTGCTTTTAGACAGATCATGGCTAATGGTGCACAGTGATTATATTTCAAAGAATATATCGTATATGCCCCAACACTACTTCCTATCCCATAAGGAAATACAAGAATTTTATCACCAATAGATTTTCCAAAGAGATCATGATTTTTGTCATGCACTACTCCTGTTTTCTTATCAATTCCTCCAAGAAAGTTTAGTGGATTTTTAGCTACAAGTAGTGAGCCCTTTGCTTGTCCCTTGACAATTACTTTCACATTCATTTTGTTTCCTCTTCTACTATTTTTTTGAGGCTCTTTAGATTAACATCAACTTTGTTTGAAGTTCTAAGATAGTAAGCTCCCTTTACACTATTTGTTGTAACAGAATCTACTTCTTTGTTATCAACTAGTGGAGATAGACAAGTACAACAATCAAACAAGAATTCTCCTCCAGCATGTTCTATTTCTTTTCTATAACCCAAGTCTCGCATTTGTCCTTTGATTGCACTTGGGCAAAATATCATACAACGTTTCTTAAATGATCTTCCCTTGAGCATTGCTGCCAAATCACCAATCTCATCTAGTCCAAGTTGAGGACTTCCAAGTGTGATCAAATCTCCGCTATCAGATGTATTAAGCTCATCATGAATTTTTTGCATCTCTTTTTTATCAAAATCTATCTTCTCACCCTCTTCTTCTCCAAATGTGAACATTCCACAAGCTCCAGATGTACCCATTCCTGCACATAGGGATTTACAACTGCGTTTATCAAGTCCATTTACTCCAGATAGTGCAACTGAGCTGCCTGCCACTTTGCCTGCAAAATATCCAAGCATTCCATAAGTCAATTCATCAGGAGATTCAACTTTCATGCGGATTGTTAGGTTTGGTTTTCTTGTCTTGTCATCTCTTAGATCAGAGCATGGACTTTTACCTGTAAGTGCACTTGCAAGGGCACTAAATGCACCTTCTTTGTTTGTTACAAGTCCAGAAAAAGAGTTTGCATAAATTGCAGCATTACTTTCTGCAAATGAAACCTGAGTACCTTGCTTTGGTACATCAAATATTTCATAGGGAATACAAGAATAAGACGGAATTGCTCCCATCTTTTCATACGAGTTTTTTATACTTCTCTGATTTTCAATGAATTTATCATCTAGATTATAACGTGTTACTGAATCAAAATCAAATCCCATTGGATTGACTGTAGTCTTTACCTTGAACTTAGCATCCTGACTTAGATGTGAGAGAAAATCTCTTCCTGCATCTCCTATTGTATTATAATTAACTCCCGATAGATGCGCCCATTCTATTGGAATTAGTCTATCAGAATCTGATGCTTCACCAATTGCTACAAGTGTTCTATATGCAAGAGCAAGGGTTTCTCCCTGCTTTCCATCTAAAGCAGATTCTTCTTCCTTTGTTAATTCCAATATTTCACTTTGTTATAACAGATATAATACTTGTGTGGTCAATTATAAAATCAATTGGATAAGATTAGAAGAATTCTAGATGGAATGATTACAACAATGAATCATGTAAAGCCACCTAGGATGACTGCACTAAGGGAACTGCGTGAGGCTGAAAATGGTAGTCCCCTAAGTATTCTAATAGGAACAATACTTTCTGCCAGAACAAGAGATGAAAGTACTTCAGCTGTAGTAAGAGAATTATTTTCAAAATACAAAACGGCTAGATCACTTGCAAAAGCAAAACTATCAGATGTAGAAAAAATAATCAAGAGAACTGGTTTTTATCATGTCAAGGCAAAGAGAATAATTGAAGTTGCATCAATTATAGATACAAAATATTTAGGTCTAGTTCCAAAAACTATGGAGGAATTGATTAGCCTCCCAGGAGTAGGAAGAAAGACTGCTAATTGTGTTCTAGTTTATGCTTTTGATGAACCTGCAATTCCTGTTGACACACATGTGCACAGGATTTCTAACAGATTAGGACTGGTCAACACGAAAATCCCAGAGGAGACAGAGATTGAACTAATGAAAAAGATTCCAAGAGAGTATTGGATTAGAATAAACGATACTTTTGTCATGTATGGTCAGAATATCTGTAAGCCAATTTCACCAATGTGTCCAGTCTGTCAGATAAAAAAAGAATGTAATTATTATAAAACTAGGTAGATCTCTTCTTGGTTTTCAATAACAATATAATCAGACCTATTGAAATTGCCAAGACTATCATGGGCATATAGAAGATTGGATTCTGGGAAGGATTTCCTGAAACAAAACTTAGAGTCACCTTACCGGCATTTACCGGAGCAGGATCATATTGTGAATTCATTCCGTGTACAGTAAATTCTCTAACTGTAAAACCTGCAATATCCAAATTGGTAACAGCAACCTTTTGGCCTACACTTACTGTCAGACCACCATTACTAGAGTGAGTCGCAGTAACATACTTGTCAGGTGTCCATCCAAGTTTGTTGTCATCTTGTATTACGAAATATCCATCTTCTGGAGTATTTACTGCAACCCAGAAACGATAGTTTGGAGCAGCACCCATACCAATTTCTATGAATTTGGGTTTGCTAAGATCCTCGTATAATCTTATGACTGCAGTGGAATTTGGATTTACATATTTTAGCTTGTTCTCTATTTCAACTTGCCAGTTGGTTACATGTTCATGATCAAGCTTGTAAACTGTAGCATTTTTGGCTACAACATTGAATGCACCATATGGCACTTCAACATAGTCATAACGTTCAGATTTATTCATCGTGGATTCTTGTGCATACACAGGCAAGAAAAAGCCTGTCAACAAAAGAGCAACTAGTAAGAGTCTCATAATTTAAGCTAAATTCATTTCAATAAAAATCTAGTCTACAAATGGGTTATCCCATTTCATTAGTACTTTGGATACTTCTGGTCGTATCATATATTCAGATGGATTTTGTTTATCAAGAATCATTGCTCGAAGTTTAGTTCCACTAAGGCTTTCTTGATATTCTTGTCCATGAGGACAATTTCGTTCACTTGCAAATGACAAACATTTTCTACAATAGAAAAATGCTGGAAAGAAGATTGGTTCTATGCCAATGTCAGGATATAGATCAAATATTTTATGTGCAGCAAATGGATCATAGTATGTACCTACACCTGCATGATCTCGTCCAATTATGATATGAGTGCATCCAAAGTTTTTTCTCATTATAGCATGATGGATTGCTTCCTTTGGTCCTGCATATCTCATCTCGGTATGTAAAGTACCAAGATAACATCGATTTTTAGGATAATAGTGTTCGATGAGAGATTCGTAAGTAGCAACTATTACCTCGTCTTTGTAATCTCCAGATTTTTTCTTTCCAACAAGAGGATTTACAAACAATCCATCATGTGTGTTAAGCGATGTTTTTTGAAGCATCTCATGTGCTACGTGTGGAACATTTCTTGTTTGAAATGCTACAATGGTTTTCCATCCAGCATCTTCAAAGAAATTTCTTGTTTCTAAAGGAGTTTTTCTATATCTTCTAATTGGAGTCTCGTCTGGTCTTTTTACATAGTCAATTTTTCCACCAACTAGAAATTCTTTCATGTTTATGGTTTTTGCTACACCTGGATGTTTTGGATCAGATGTTCCATAGACTCCGTTTGTTACTGTATTTGTATCAAAATTATAAACATCGTCTACATGTAAGATAGCAAAATTTTTTCCTTCAACATTTAGAGCAACATCTCCTGCATCTTTCATCTTTGTAGCTGTTTCTTTATCAACATCAAGTACAATTGGTACTGTCCATGGCAAGTCATTTGCCAATCTACCTCTGTTGATAACTTTCTCAAAGTCTTCTTGAATTAGAAACCCTTCAAGTGGACTAAAAATTCCATCAGCTATATTTTCTACATCATTTGCAAGATCCGTATTAATAGAAATTGAAAATAGTTCACTTGGATCTTTTTTTGTAATTCTACTTATTAGTTTACCACCATGAGGTTTTGCTATTCCAATATTTTCCAATTATATCACTTACCGTGGTCAGCATGCAATCCACATTCTTTTTGTGAATCTGATTCCCACCACCAACGGCCAGCCCGTAAGGGCTCACCAGGTTTGATTGCACGTGTGCATGGTTCACATCCAATACTTGGAAATCCGCTGTCATGTAATTTATTATATGGAATATTATTTTTCTTGATATAATCCCAGGTTTGTTCCCAAGTCCATTCTATTATGGGATTTATCTTGATGATACCGTTATGCTGTTCATCAAACTCTATTCTATTTGCTTTCAGTCTTACCTCAGTCTGATCTGCTCGTAATCCTGTGATCCAACCATCTAATGTTGATAACATCTTATTGAGCGGATGGACTTTTCTTATACCACAGCAAAGTTTTCTGTTTCCAATACTATGATAAAACAGATTCATTCCGTTTACACGAACCATTTGTTCTGTTTCGTTTTGATCTGGAAACATTACTTCTATGTTCATGCTGTATTTTTTGCGTATTTCATCCATCACATCATATGTTTCTTGATTGAGTCTGCCCGTATCAAGTGTAAAGATTCTTGCTTTAGGGTTTATTTTCATAATCATATCAATTACAACTACATCTTCAGCACCAAAGCTTGATGCCATGGCTATTCTAGGATGAAGATTATCTAATGACCATTTCAGAACTTCTTGAGGAGTTTTCAGATTTTCATTTAACTGCTGTATTTGTTCAGCAGTAAATTTTGGCATGATAAAATTTGTTCATATTCGTCATATAATTATTTAGGTAAGATTTCATTCTAGAGTTATAAATAAGATAAAACAATGAAAACAGAATGTCAGAAAAAACTGTACTTATTATTTTTCCATCAATTTATTCATTAAATAAAATAAATAATCTGGCATCAAACATATCAAAGATTCTCAAGCTAGAAAATCAACAATATAGTAACATAAGAAAAAATGGATCAGTTATTGTTGTAGAAGCAACTGATCCAGTTCTTGCTTCATCTACAGTAAATATGTTATTTGGTATAGAGCAAATAGCAATTGCAAAAGAAGTAGATATCAATTTTGATTCTGTTTTATCTGTTATCACAAATACTGCGTTGAGTTTACTTTTGAAAGGCGAAAAGTTTTACGTCAAAGTGGATGGAAAAACAGAAAAATTTCTGGCAAAAGATTTGGAAATTGCAGCAACTGCTTCTCTAGTAGACAAGAGTTCGTCCATTGACACAAAACCTGGCTCAGAATCAAATTATGATAGACTTGTCTACACATACTTGACTGATTCTTTTGCATATGTTTGTATTTTTATGGACAAGGGATTAAGTGGTCTTCCATACAACTCACAAAAAGAAAAAATTCTATGTTGTATCCATGATGAGCTATCTGCAATATCTTGTCTTCAGACCATAAAGATGGGTTTTGAAATAAACATATTGGTTTGTTATCGTAATGAATCAGATTTACTCAAATTGGCAAAGATGATAAATAAAATATTACCACGACTTGTCGAAAAGAAAATTACTCTTCGTGTATGCAAGATAAATAGATCTTCAAGTATATCGACCACAATTATCACAATAACCCAAATTATGATATCATTAGCATCAAAAGAAAAGATTAGAAGAATTTCTTTAGGAATATCTCCTATGATCTTTTCAGCCTCATTTTGTGAATACAACTCAAACTTGGTATTTCAAAAAAAGATCATTCCATGGTTTTCTCTCTCTGGAATAGATTCTGGAATTTTAGAAAATGCAAAAGAGATAGGACTCGAAAAATACATTTCAAATTTAGAAGATCTATGTAAAAAACATCTGGGTGATAAGAAGATCTCAAAGTCTGAAGTATCAAAGTATGTAAATAGTGCATTAAGGACTCTCAAGTATCTACCAATTACTGTGGGTCCAAAGAACGTACACGATATAATTGATTTATTAAAATCAAATCATTGAGAATTTAAACAGGTCAAATTTAATCTCGTATATGAAAAAGATAGGGGGATTCATCTATCCTTGGGGAAATGGTCATTTTACAAGAATGATGCATCTAGACAAGACTATTCATGATACAATGAAGGATGAGGTTGAAATGCATTATACGAGTAGTGGCGAAATTTATCAAAAACTGCTACAAAGATTTCCTCAGAAGAAATATAAAATTCACAATATAGAGATGCCAACTCCGATAGATGGAAGAAAAGGTCCAAGTATCGCTTTATCTTCACTTAATTTTCTCTTACCAGTATCTGGAAGACCTCCACTTCTTTCAGTTGTAACTAACTATCTAAGAAATGAAGGAAGACTATACAATAATCAGAAATTTGATCTTGTCATAAATGATGGAGATGTAGGATCAAATGCAATTGCACAAAGAAGAAACATCAAATGTATGTTTATTACAAACCAATTTAGACCAAGACTTTGGGCCTCTAGATTTTATCTTTATCCAGGAGTGGTATATGTATCAAAGAACATTGAGAAAGCAACAAAGATAGTAGTTGCAGATTCTCCTCCGCCATATACAATATGTGAATACAATCTTAACTTTCCTGATAAGTTAAAGGAAAAAATTGTGTATGTTGGTCATTTTTCAAATGGCAAAATTGTCTACTCTGAACCCAAATCTGATACGGAAAAATTAATTGAAAATGTAGACAGTTTTGGATATTGGATGATTACAGGTAACAAATCAACAAAGAACATAACTCGAGAAAATTATGAAAAGGCTTTTCATAGTCCTGAAATGACTAGTGAAAGAAGAATCATTTCACATGCAAATAATGATCCGTCATTGGACAAGGTTTTAGGAAAAGATGGGAAAACATATTCAATCTCTGAAGCTTTAGAAAAAAAAATAGATTGGATAAGAATTGACATAGGATTCCTATCAGAACAGGAAAAAGATACTGTCCTGAATTCATGCAAATAT
Organism: Nitrosopumilales archaeon; assembly: GCA_025350175.1. Taxonomy (GTDB): domain Archaea; phylum Thermoproteota; class Nitrososphaeria; order Nitrososphaerales; family Nitrosopumilaceae; genus Nitrosotalea. Next base: position 9,449 of record JANXYF010000221.1, read on the forward strand.
GCAGTGATAAATGGTTCTCATACAGCAATGGGGGAGATATTAGGAGGAAAAGCAAAGCCAATCATAGGAATACCTGTGTATGATGAACATACAAATCAGATAAAGTGGGCACAGGACAAGAATCTTGGAATTTTGTCTACAACAGTCAAACAGACCATTAAAGCAATTCATCAAATAAATCGTGATTACAACAAGTATCAGGAAAATCTTTTAGAATTTTCACGAAACTACACCACAGATGGCACAAAAAATACAGCCAAGATAATCTCTGAGATGTTAGAAGACTAGAAAGAATTATAATTTTTTAATTCAAACATAAAGTACTGGTACGCGGCATTTAGATGGGCGAACTGACCTTTGGGGATGAAGACATAGTCCGCGTACCAGAAACTTACCAAAAGCTTTTATGGATAACTTTGATGATTGCCGTCATTGACTGAATGTCCCGAATGTGCAGCCAAAGAACTAGTCATAGAAATGAAATTTGATGCTAACACGAAACATTTCATTTGTAAAAAATGTGGCTTGTTTGCTACTAGAGAACAGGTCAGCGATATAAGATATAGATTAAACAAACGAGAAAAAACCCGTGAAGACAAGCATGATGAATATCGCGATTGGTGGACAGCAAGTAAGAAAGATAAACAAGGTTAGTAACAAAGTGAATTACAATGGGAAAAGAAAAAGAAATTCCAAAATCTATACAAGAAGAAATAAAGAATGCAAAGTTTGGTAAACCAGAATCTCTAACAAGAACTGGATACATACTTGAGATTTATGATAAAGATATGAAAATTGATGCTCAGCTTTACGAATCTGTTGAAGATGGAAGAAAGATAGTAGAAGGAATGAATTTGCCAAAGAAAACAAAGCCTGTAGACCTTATGAAGGGAACTGTTTATGAGTTTACAATAAATTCTTTCAAGGCTACATTGAGTAAAATGGTTATTGAATTTCTAAAAAAGGAGATGAATATTGAGATGGATGCCATTTACCAGTTTGAGCTTACAAATCTTGAACTAATGGATGTTGACTCTGATTCTGCAGGCGAAGATGAGTCAGAAGAAGAATAGATATTATTTTTTTAATCTATTTTAGATTTCATTGATTTCCTAAAGATTCCACCAATTATTGGGTTTATCAAGTAAGGCAGAGTCTGTTTTATCCATATTGCAAATCTTACAAATTGCGGAACAACAATCTCAAGTCTAGGAGATGATGCAGCTCTTACAACTGCATTTGCCACAGTCTTTGAACTAAGCGATGTAGCTGAATATCTTGGCATTTTACCAAAAGACTCGTGATTAAAAAAATTAGTTCTTACCATTATTGGACTTACTACAGTTATTCCTACTCCTGTACCCTTTAGTTCATGAGATAATGATTCTGAGAATCCAAGCATGGCAAATTTGGAGGCACAGTAAGATGCCATTCCAGGAAGTCCTATGCTGCCTGCCACAGATGCTACATTAACAATATGCCCAGATCTTTGTTCTAACATTTTTGGCAGAAATGCTTTTGTACAGTACATTATCCCAAAAAAATTTGTCATCATCTGTGATTCCATTTCTTCTATTTTTGTGTCATTTACAGTATTGTGTATCCCAAAACCAGCATTATTTACAAGAACATCAACTGTTCCAAACTTTTCAATTATAATTTTTCCCATTGTTTCTACTTGATTTTTTTTTGATATATCGCATGTATAGGCAAAAACATTAGTTGCATATTTTGATAATTTTTTTTCTACCTCTTTTAATTTTTCTTCATTTCTTGATACAAGTATGACATTAGCGTGTAATTTTGCAAATTCTTCAGCAGATTGTTCACCAATCCCACTTGATGCACCTGTAATAACAACTACTTTACCTGTATAGTCCAATAACTAAAAATTAAGAGTTTGAAAATAAAGTGCTTTCTATACAGTCTTAGTCTTCTTTATGCTTGGATAGACTACCTTCATAAGAAATATCCAGCTTATCACAAGA
>JANXYF010000228.1 GCA_025350175.1 Nitrosopumilales archaeon
AACAGCATATACGTCTAGTCCAATATATGCAACAAGTATAATCGCAACTACTATTCCAACTGACGCATATTTTCTAATAGGTGCTCTCTTTACAGCTTCTCTCTCAGATACTTCTGGATTAGGAATTTCTGAATTTGATTCAGGGATGATATTATCAAAAGTATTATCTGGTTTTATTGCATCGCCATTCGTGTTATCCGAATTTGAAACTGGATTAGGTGGGGATTGACTCTGTACAAGACTCTCGACATATTTATGATCATCCGAAGAAATAGATTCACCATTTTTAATTGCAATCAGGATATCTTGTAGTCTTCCAACGTCTCCTCGTTCAGATTTTATCATCTCTTCGACTGAACGGATTAAGTCTTCTGACATTCCTTGAGAAGGATTTGTTCATAATTTAAAGCAAGTGTGAACTAAAAATATTAGTAAATGGTGAATCCAGTCATGATAAAAATTTACTTTTTTATTCTATAATCTTGGAATGAGAAATTAGCTCTAGCTACTGCAAAATAACCCTAGTAATGTTTGCAAATTCCTAATTAATCAAATTCGACCTAATGTACCCAATTGCAAGATGAGATGTTTGATAAATGCAAATTAAATGTCTGCACTAGGGGACCTCTTGTAACGGACAATGATGCGGGTGAAATTTTCTGTTCAAGCTGCGGTCAAGTTCTGATAGAAAAAATAGTTAGTGTTGGACCTGAGTCACGCTCATTTGATCTTGAACAATTTAACGATAAAAGTAGAACCGGAGCTAAATCAAGTCTTGCTATACACGACATGGGTCTTGCAACCTCGATAGGAAGTCTAGACAAGGATGCCTCTGGTAATTCTCTATCTGGATATATGAAAAATACCTTTAACAGACTTCGAATCTGGGATAGTCGAAGCAAATCAAAAGGAAACGATTCCAATCTAAGACAAGCGTTTGTGTTACTTGATACAATGAAATCACAACTTTCGCTTCCAGATAATGTAATTGAAGAGACTGCATATATTTACAGAAAGGCAGCTGCCCTAAAACTAACTCGAGGGAGGGGAATTTCTTCAATACTTTATGCTGCATTATATGCCGCATGTAGAAAGACAGCTACTCCTAGAACTTTACGAGATATTGCAAAAGCTGGAAATATCAGAAAAGGTGATCTTGCCACCGCATACAGGACGATGGTGCAAAGTCTAGATCTAAAGTTAGAGCCATATGATCCTGTAGAATTTGTAACTAAGATCTGTAGTATGATTGATGTTAGCGAGACTACGAGAAGGAATGCTTTGAACCTATTGTTAAAGGCCGAAGATGTTGGTTTTTCGATAGGAAAAAATCCCATGTCTTTAGTTGCTGCGGCAGTTTACCTAGCAACATGCACAACTGGTGAAAAAAAAACACAAGTAGCTATTGCCAAGGTCTGTGGCGTGAGTAATGTTTCTGTAAGAAACATAACTAAATTATTCAAAGTAAAATTGGGTCTTTTGATTGAAGAATAGTCTGTTTTTATTTTAATATCTTATTTTTATTTCCTGAGCAATTTCAAGAAATTTTTGCATCTCGTGATAAAATTGAATTCCTTTTTCTGTAATGACAAAGGCGCGACTTTTTTTATCTATTTTAGATTCCATTAATCCAAAATCTATTAGCTTTTGACATTTTTCCATTGCTGTATAATGTGAAAGATTTGCTCTTCTTGCAATTGAAGATATTATTGCACCTTGCATACCGCAATCCATTGTTACTTGTAATACCTCTGAGATAATTCCTAACTCTGAACGGTATTGCTGTTTCATGCTAACAGCCATTTCTTTTCTCTCCTCTCAATGTTTTCATATCTAGGGTATCGAACAAGGTCTATATATTCATTAGCTTCCTAATGATTAGGAAACAAATGAAAAAATTTGATTATGAAAATAGTTTTGGCTTTGTAGTGTATTCTGCATCAAAAACATTTCAAAAGGCATTTGATCTTGAACTGCGTAAAAAAATTGGGATAACAATAACTCAATCCAAAGTCATATTTTCACTATACTCACATTCTGGTCTTACGCAAAGAGAACTTGCAGATAAAATAGGAGTTGAAAGTCCTACACTTGTGCCAATTATTGACAAAATGGAAGAGGATGGATATGTACAAAGAAGATCTGATCTTAACGATAGGAGAATAAAACGAATCTACACTACCTCTAAAACAGATTCGTTGTGGGATTCTATAATTGAATGCGCTGCAAATCTTAGAAAAATCTCAATAAACGATATCTCTGAACAAGAAATAAAATCAGCGCTTGGAGTAGTAAAAAAGATAACGGAAAACCTGACATCATATCTTGGAGATTACGAAGTTGAGGTTCTCAAAAAGCATACGAATTGAAAGTCCGTAGGACTAACTACATGGCTAACCCTATTTACAGGCATGTCTATCTAGAAAGAGATGTCAATACTCAAATCAATTGGACGAGTTTTGGTACTAATTGTTAGTGGAATTGCAATAGTGGTAGTTGGGGGATTTATGATGGGTGCAGTAGCCAAATTGTATTTGCCAGGATGTAAAAAGGATAGACAAGAACCACCTGAAAAATTTTATGAACGTAAAAAAACAGATTAATATAAAACTAAAGTTTATGAATCTTGAAAGTGTCGCAAACTAATTCAACAAATTCACAAATTTCCAAGTTGCAATCTATAATGTATTTTACCCCCACAAGATCTATTTCAGAAGCTAACTCCATCTTATCAAAGGTAGAAGAGATTGTTGAAAAATATACTAAGGTATTAATGACTTGGAAGAAAGAAAACGATACAATTCAGCATGCGTCAGATTCCCTTTGGGATCTGGCAAGAGTTACGGCAATGAAATCTAACTATGCTAACACCTGGGATTCTGCATGGAATTATGCATGGAAAGAAGCAAGTCAATCTGCCAGAACTAATTATGGGTGGTATGGTAGCGAATTTCTCTCTGGTGAGACTGTAAGGGATGTGGCAAGAGATGCGGCAAAATATGCATCAAGATATGCAGCATTTGAATCAGTCAAGGAAAAACTTGGCGGAACTAATCCATTTGAATATGTTATTGAATTGTACTCAATGGGGCTTCGACCTACATACTTTAGAAAAATAGATGAACAAGAAAAATTTGTTGTAGACTTTCCACTAAAAATAGATACTAAAAATGTAATTGGATGCTATTTGCATGGTGATAAGGAGATTTCATTTACGCACCAATGGATTGATTATTGTACAAATCTTAAGCCGACAAATAATCCTGAATCCAAAAGATCTTGTGTATAAAAGATTCGCATCTCTTAAGTATCATTTGTTTTATAAAATAATCATGTGTGAAATGATTGACGAAATCGAAATTGAACATCTCAGAACGGTACTAGCCAGAGCAAGAAAAGAGATGCAAGAACCAGTAAAAGAAGAGCCACTGGCTGCGATTGCCTAATAATTCCACTCGTTAGAAATGCCATTCCAGAGGGAACGATAAGGCTTGGCATCTTCAGAAATCTCTTCTCTAACTCTATGTTCTATTGAAAAATACATGTTTTCAAGTGCATCCACCCCACTATCAGCAAATAACTCTTGGCCTATCTCCTTGATTCTATTTTCTTTGTTGGAATAATCTGAAGCATTAGAGTTTTG